>DATIED010000624.1:0-12812 GCA_035455965.1 Spongiibacteraceae bacterium | reverse complement strand
ATTTGCAGATGGCGCAGATGCGCGCCCTGGAGTTGGGTCGCTACATGATTCGCGCCACCGGCAACGGCGCCACGGCATTGATCGACGAGCGCGGCCGCATAACGGATCGCATCCCGCAGTTCGAGCGCGCGGTGCTCACGGGTAGCGTACAGCCATTTGAGGGTTTAACGCCGTATGCCCGCTTTGGTTCGTGGCCGATTCTCGGCTTTTGCTGCCTGGTACTCGGCACCGTCCTGGTTGGCGGGGCGCGCACACGGGGATCAGACCCAAAGGGCTGACCCCAAACTCCTCCCCAAACCTCCCCTGGGTATAAGGCGCGCTACGTATCCGCGCCCATAGCTGCTAAAATCCCGCACGCTTAATTTTCAGCACCCTTATCTCTATATCTAGCCGGCAGAATTTACCCAATGGAAGAGCAATACCAACCCCAGGCCATCGAGCGGCAAGCGCAGCAATACTGGCAGCAACAACAAAGCTTTCGCGCGGCGGTCGACCCTAACCGCGAAAAATATTACTGCCTGGCCATGTTCCCCTACCCCAGCGGCAAACTGCATATGGGGCATGTGCGCAACTACACCATCGCCGATGTGATCGCGCGCTACCAGCGCATGCTGGGTAAAAACGTCTTACATCCGATGGGCTGGGATGCCTTCGGTCTGCCGGCGGAAAATGCCGCGGTTAAAAATAGCGTCGCGCCGGCCAAGTGGACCTACGAAAACATCGACTACATGCGGGATCAGCTCAAGCAATTGGGCTTCGGCTACGATTGGAATCGCGAACTCGCCACCTGCAAGCCCGATTACTACCGCTGGGAACAATGGTTCTTTACGCGTCTGTACGAAAAAGGTCTGGTCTACAAAAAAACCTCGGCGGTGAATTGGTGTCCGAAAGATGAAACGGTACTCGCCAACGAGCAGGTGATCGACGGCTGCTGCTGGCGCTGCGACACCAAAGTCGAGCGCAAAGAAATTCCGCAGTGGTTTATCAAAATCACCGCGTACGCCGACGAGTTGCTGGCATCGCTCGATACGCTCGACGGCTGGCCTGAGCAAGTTAAAACCATGCAGCGCAATTGGATCGGTCGCAGCGAAGGCGTGCAGATGCGCTTCGATTTGTCGAAACCGATCGTCGGTGTGGCGGACGGCTTTGAAATTTATACGACGCGCCCCGATACGTTGATGGGCGTCACCTACGTCAGTCTCGCCGCCGAACATCCGATCGCGCTGGCGACCGCGCAAAACAATCCGCAACTCGCCGCGTTTATTCAGGAATGCAAAACCTCCAGCGTCGCCGAGGCCGATATGGCGACGATGGAAAAGAAAGGTATGGATACCGGTTTGACCGCACTGCATCCGCTGACCGGTCGCGCCGTGCCGGTATGGGTCGCGAATTATGTATTGATGGATTACGGTTCGGGCGCAGTGATGGCCGTGCCGGCGCACGACCAACGCGACTGGGAATTCGCGAAAAAATATAATCTCGCGATCGAACAAGTCATCGCGCCCGCCGACGGCACGCCAATCGATATCAATCAGGCGGCTTTTACCGACAAAGGCGTATTGGTTAATTCCGATGAATTTAATGCCCTGAGTTCGCAGGACGCCTTTCACGCCATCGCCAATAAATTAATCGAAAAAAATCGCGGCTCAATCAAAGTGAATTACCGGCTGCGCGATTGGGGCGTATCGCGCCAGCGCTACTGGGGCGCGCCGATTCCGATTTTCAATCTGCAGGATGGCGGCGAAATTCCGGTGCCCGCACACAAGCTGCCGATTTTGTTGCCCGAAGATGTACAAATGGACGGCGTGCAATCGCCGATCAAACGCGATCCGAATTGGCGCAAAGATGAATTGAATGGCGCGGCCGTCGAGCGCGAAACCGATACCTTCGATACCTTTATGGAATCGAGCTGGTACTACGCGCGCTTCACCTGCCCCGACTTTGCCGATGGCATGCTCGATAAAACCGCCGCCGATTATTGGCTGCCGGTCGATCAATATGTCGGCGGTATCGAGCATGCGATTCTACATTTGCTGTACGCGCGCTTCTTCCACAAATTGATGCGCGACGAAGGCCTGCTGCAATGCGACGAGCCGTTTAAAAAACTGCTGTGCCAGGGCATGGTTTTGAAAGACGGCAGCAAGATGTCCAAATCGAAGGGCAACACTGTCGACCCGCAGCAGCTGATCGAGCAGTACGGCGCGGACACCGTGCGCTTATTTATTATGTTTGCCGCGCCGCCCGAGCAATCGCTGGAATGGTCCGACTCCGGCGTCGAAGGTGCGCATCGCTTTCTGAAACGCCTGTGGAAACTGGTTCATACGCACGTGCAAAGTGGCGTGGCGCCGCAACTCGACGTCAATGCGCTTAGCGCTGCGCAACGCGATCTGCGCCGCAAAACCCATGAAACTATCGCCAAAATCAGCGACGACTACAGCCGCCGCTACACCTTCAACACAGCAATTGCCGCAGTGATGGAGTTGAGCAACGAAATCGGTAAATTGGCGGATCGCAACGGTCAGGGTCTCGCCGTCGAACGCGAGGCATTGCAAGCCGCTGTGTTATTGCTGGCGCCGATCGTGCCGCACATCTGCCAGGCGTTATGGCGCGAACTGGGGCATGCCGACACGCTGCTGCAAGCGCCGTGGCCGACGGTAGATAACGCCGCCCTGCAACGCAGCAGTATCGAACTGGTTGTACAAGTCAACGGCAAGGTGCGCGGCAAAATCGAAGTCGCCGCCGATGCCGACACCGATACGATTATCGCGTTCGCGCTGGCGCAGGAAAACATCCAGAAATTTATTGCCGGTAAAGAAATTGCGATGAGTAAAGTCGTGCCCGGTAAGCTAGTTACTTTTGCAGTGAAATAATTGGAGCATTGAAATAATAATGTCGATATATCCGATCGTTCGCAATCTCGGCGCGGTATTCGCGCTCTGCCTGCTCGCTGCCTGCGGCTTTCATCTGCGCAATCAAAGCGCACTACCGAGCAGCTTGCAGCCCATTTATATCGGTGGCCACGCATCCAGTGGCGCGCTGGCTGGAGCGCTGCGTTATCAACTAAAAAGCAGCGATACCGACGTTACGCTAAACTCTTCAAAAGCTAACTATCGCTTGATACTACTCGCTGAGCACCGCGAGCAACGTATTATTTCGCTGGATCGACGCGGTCTCGTCGCCGAATACGGTTTGATCTCCTCGATCGATTTCGAATTACAGGATCGCACTGGCCAACGCGTGCTGGGCCCGCTGCATCTACAAGAATTGCGCACTGTCACTAACAACCCCGATAACGCGCTGACCACTTCGCAGGAAGTCACGCTGGTACGCACCGATATCGATAAAGCACTGGCCGCATTGGTGGTGCGACGCCTGGGCGCATACGCGAATCATGTACAGATACCTGCCGCCCAGAGTGCAGCGGAAACACCACCGCCCGCTGAAGAGCCCGGACCCGCGCAGATACCCAGCCCACCGTTTTCGGCAGTGCCGGCACCTTAAAAATGAAGTTGCGCGCGGAGCAGTTGGAGAAGCACCTGGCGCAGCAAATTGCGCCGGTGTATCTGTTGTCCGGCGACGAAATTTTATTGACGCAGGAATGCGCGGACACCATTCGCGCCGGCTGTCGTGCGCAGGGTTTTAGCGAACGGCAGGTTTTTCATGTCGATGCCAAATTCGATTGGCAAATCATTGTCAACGAAATATCGGCGATGTCGCTATTCGCCGATAAGAAATTAATTGAATTGCGTCTGCCTACCGGTAAACCCGGCGATGCAGGTAGCGCCGCGCTCGAATATTATTGCCAGCATCCGAACAGCGATACGGTGCTGATGATTATCTGCGGCAAACTCGAAAGCAGCAGCACGCGCAGCAAATGGTACAAAGCGGTCGATGCGGCCGGCGTCACCGTGCCGGTATGGCCGGTCGAATTCAATCAACTGCCACGCTGGATCGAACAGCGCCTGCGCAGTCGCGGCCTCGCCGCGAGCCCCGAAGCGATTCAATTATTAGCCGAGCGCGTGCAAGGCAACCTGCTCGCCTGTGCGCAGGAAATCGAAAAGCTGACACTGTATACCGATGAAAAATTTATCGATGTCGATACTATTGCGACCGTCGTCGGCGATAGCGCGCGCTACGATGTGTTCGGTCTCGCGGATCAGGCGCTCGCCGGTCAAACCGCCGCCTGTCTGCGCGCGCTCGCGGGTCTGCGCGGCGAAGGCCAGGAGCCGCCGGTTATTCTGTGGGCGCTGACCAAAGAACTGCGTGTGTTATATCGCTGCACGGAATTTATCGAACAGGGCCAGCACCCCGATCAGGCCATCGATAGCGCCGGCGTTTGGGAAAAGCGCAAACCGCTGGTACGGCAGGCGGTACAACGTATGTCGCGCATATATGTATCGAAATTAATAACGCTGGCGCAGCAGGTCGATGCGGCGATTAAAGGCGCAGCACCGGATGATCCGTGGGTGTTGTTGGATCGTCTGGTGCTGAGACTGAGTCAGCGACCAGCGAGACGGCAGGCGTAAAGCTCAATTTTATTTACTTTCTGTGTTGAGAGTATTTTCTGAATTTCATTTATAGCAAACGCCTGCGGCGAGCGAACACAGGTTTCGCCTGATGGCGAGTCACTTTTTCTTGCCTCGCCAAGAAAAAGTAACCAAAAAGAACGCGACCCTCGCCGGGGGCTCCCAACAGCACCAGGTCGAAAACTAATTAGTTTTCGACTCTCTGATAATTCGAAAGTGCTACTTTCGAATTATCAGCTGTCGCGCTGGGGCCTTCTAGCAGCTGCGCTGCTGAAGGAAACAACAATCCGGGCAAACCGTAGGGTGAGTCATTCGACCCACCATTTGATTCACCGAAGTAGTTAGTAGGATACAACGCGTTACATTGTAGGTCGGACTTTAGTCCAACATTTATTGCGCCTGGGCACCGTGTCGGACTGAAGTCCGACCTACAGCATAATCAAATTTTGAGCGTGCTTTTTCTTCGTCGTAACGACCATCCATAATCGCACAACAAAAAAAACGCGATTCCAATGGGCCTCCAAGCCATGGAAAATCCGTTAATACAAAACCTGTGCATTTCTTTGGTTTTGCCTTACCCCTTCAGCGGCGTAGCCGCTAGAAGGCCCCAGCGCGGCAGTCGAATTTCAGAAAGTGCTACTTTCTGAAATTCGAGGAGCCGCAAACTAACTAGTTTGCGGCCTGATGCTGCTGGGAGCTCCCGGCGAGGGCCAACTTCTTTTGGTTACTTTTCTTTTTGGAAAAGAAAAGTAACTCGCCTGCAGGCGAAACCTGCGCCCCATGCGCAATCAAAAAAATAAAATTAAAAACCGAATACAGCTATCGCTAATTAGCTGGCGAATTATGTCCTTTAACCGTGCGGCGGCTACTACTCGCATTTAATTATTCGACACGATTCGATCAGCGCTACCGCTTTATCCACGCCGACGTAGAATCCAAAATCGGCAAGGTTAGACGTGCCCTTTAGATTGGCTATTTTATTTTCGGCAATCAACATCTCAAAATGCATGAGGAATTTTTGGTTGATGTATATCCACTCCGTGATCTCTATACCCAGCAACCTGAGTGCAGCCACATATTCGTGAGGACTTAAAGACTCAGCCTTCTCAAAAGGCAGCAATAGGTAGCGAAGATATTCTTTATCAGTTTGCACAGTTATACCCCCACAACAACGCGCTTATATTCTAAGACCGCTCGAACGACAATACCGTTAAATGTGGCTACGGCACTGATACTGGTAACGGCGGCCTAAGAATACAGGATTTGGCCGAGGCTTTCCGTAGCTGTTTAGACAAGCGGCTCCCACCGATTTTAAGTGGCCGCGATTAACGCGAGCGCGCGTTCTTCTTGCCCAGATCGGGCAGCAGGATGGTGAGCATGCCCAGCAGCGGCAGGTAGGCGCAGATTTGATAGACGTAGACGATACCGTGTAAATCCGCGACCTTGCCTAGCACCGCCGCACCGATACCGCCCATGCCGAATGCGAATCCGAAAAACAATCCGGACACCATGCCGGTCTTACCGGGAATCAGCTCCTGCGCAAATACCAGAATTGCCGAGAACGCCGAGGCGATAATAAAACCGATCACAAACGATAAGATAATCGTCCAGTGCAAATCGGCGTGCGGCATCAGCAGGGTAAACGGCGCCGCACCGAGAATCGAAAACCAGATCACGCGTTTGCGGCCGATACGATCGCCGATCGGCCCGCCCAAAATGGTGCCGGCCGCGACTGCGAATAAAAATATAAACAGTGGCCCCTGGGCGGCCTGCGCCGATAACTGAAACTTAGTCATCAGATAAAATGTGTAGTAGCTCGTGATGCTGGTCAGATAAAAGTATTTGGAAAATATCAAACCCATCAGCACTAATAAAGTAGCGCCGATTTTTCGATTTGAAAACGGCGGCGTGGCGGCCACCTGCAATTTGCGCTTTTGCGCCATTTGCCATTGTGCCTGCCGATACCAGCCGGCGATCTGCACGAGAATAAAAATCGCCAATAACGCCGCCAGCGAAAACCAGGCGATGGTGTGCTGGCCATGCGGAATAATTAACCAGGCCGCCAGTACCGGCCCAAATGCGCTGCCGGCATTGCCGCCTACCTGAAACAGCGACTGTGCTAAACCATGCCGACCGCCCGACGCCAGTCGCGCCACCCGCGATGCTTCCGGATGAAATACCGATGAGCCGGTGCCGACCAGCGCCGAAGCCAACAATAGAACTGCGTAACTCGGCGCGATTGCCAGGGTCAACAAACCGATCAATGTAAAACCCATGCCGATCGCTAACGAATACGCTTGCGGGCGCTTATCGGTATATAAACCGATAATGGGCTGCAATAGCGAGGCGGTGATTTGATAGGTCAGCGTGATTAACCCGATCTGTGCAAAGCTCAGTGAAAAGGTGCCTTTCAGCAGCGGATAAATCGCCAGAATCAGCGACTGCATCAGATCGTTAAGGAAATGCGCAAAACTAATCGCGCCGATAATTTTAAAGCGCGTGCCTTCGGCGACCGCAGTGGTCGCAACCGGAGCATCGGTCTCGGGGATCAAGGCCAGCGGATCGGCGACAATGGGCGTAACACTATTGGCCATTGTGAACTCCTAAAAAAGATAGACAGCTAATGTCGAGCTTAGGGATAGGGATAACGGTGCCAGAATAGCGAGACAAGCCCGTGCCTGTCCTGCGAAAATATGGCAGCGACCTTCGAGAAACGGACATGCCCTTCAGCGATCTGCGCTATCAAAAGTTCGATCGCACCGCGCTGCCGGTGACGGCGTTGGCGGAAGATTACGCCGACGGTCATGTCACACCCGCGCATCGCCATCCGAACGCGCAACTGATTCACGCGGTGCGCGGCGTCATGGTGGTGAGTACCGACAGCGGTCAATGGATCGTACCGCCAACGCGCGGCTTGTGGATTCCACCGGCCATCGAACACTCGACGCGCATGGTCGGTGCCGTACAGATGCGCACCGCCTTCATTCGCCCCGATGCGGTGCCCGATCTACCCACTATCTGTGCGGTGCTGAAAATCTCTTCGCTGCTGCGCGAGTTGATTCTGGCGACGATTGAAATCGCTATCCCCTACACACAAAATTCCCGCGCCGGTCACGTGGTCCAATTGTTGATCGATGAAATTCAACAGTTGCCGTCATTACCGCTGCATTTACCGCTACCGACCGATGCGCGGCTACGTACCATCTGCACGGCGATCGGCAATGCACCGCACGACAATACCACTGTCACCGAATGGGCTCGCCATTTGCAGATCGATCCAAAAACCATTCAGCGATTATTTTTGCGCGAAACCGGCATGACCTTCGGCCAATGGCGCACGCAGGCGCGCCTGTTAATTGCGCTGGAGCGACTCGCCGCTGGCGTCAGGGTGCTCGATATCGCGCTCGATTTGGGCTACGAAAGCCCCACTGCGTTCACCACAATGTTTAAGAAACAATTCGGTGTATCGCCCAGCCGCTTCTTTGAATAGTGGCTTCGCTATCGCCAGCCATTTCCAGTGATGCTGATTTTTATATTTTATCGTGATGTTATTCAGCTCTTTAATCATATTAAGGAAATAGCGTTGAATACAATTTGAACCCCCTGTAACAAAAGGCGGTCAATCCTGCAATTATCGTACGCTACCGCACATACACAGCGATCATCCCCCCGCAAAATCCTCACCAGCACAAGCGCCGCCATTTACTCGATGATGTAGTAACTCTCGAACGGCGCTAGCGCAGGTCCTGTTGTGACCCAATTTATTTAGTGTTACTCAAATTCATTAATTAATTCTTGCACTAAATTTTTCACTAAATGTACGTCAATTTTTTCTAATTTAACGAGAGCATAATCATGAAAATGAATTCTCCAAAAAAAATATCAATTTTTTTAAAAGCCTGTTCGGCAGGTGTTGCGCTAACATCAATGGCATTCAGTGTCAGCGCCGCACCCACTCCTTACGCAAATACCGGAACCGAAAACCTAAGCGAGTATACTTTTACTGCCGCGACGACCGGCGACATCATTGCCTATTTCTTTGGCAAAGGTGGTGCAATATTTGAGAATACGCTGGGCATGACCGTGAATGGCGTGGCAACAGGTTCGGTAGGGCTGAACAATCAAAGCTCGTCGGAGGGCGACGCGCTGAATCTTGGCTTCGCCAATGCAGGCGACACAATTGTATTCACGCTCAATGTTGCCGACACAGGGAATATTTGGTCCTCCACAAAAAGCTCGAATTTTGATGGCGTGAATCACGTGTACTCCAGCGCCTTTTCCGCCGAAGAGTTGATCCCGGCCGGAGTGTATGTGGCGTTTGAAGATCTGGCATTATTCGGCACCCCGAACTCGGACTTCAACTACACCGATGAGCAGTTTGTTGTCACCAATGTAACTGGAACGACCGATAATCCAACTCCAGCGGTGCCGTTACCGACTGCAGCATGGCTTTTTGGCTCGGGCCTGCTCGGCATGGCTGGCGTAACGCGCGGCAGATCGAAAGCCGCTTAACGATTTCGCACCTTCCCAATAAATATGGCTCCGATCTGGAGCCGTATTTATTGGCGAAACTCAAGCAGCACAGGAGTCCCCTGAAGCCGCCTATGCTTGCCTCAGGCGGCAATTTTTCGCGCTCGCCCAACAGCCCCCGCAGATCGCTCTAACAAACATAAATCGCCCCATTGCTCGGCACGGCCAAACGAATGCTCGTCGCGCTGACCTGGCAATTGGCAGTGACTTTCGCTTAAATGAATCTCAGTGTAGACTGGCTCGATGCCGGCTTAAAAGCAATAATTTACAGACTCGCCATGGCCGGTCTCCGCACATAAATGACGATTCGATCATATCGCGAATAACAAAAATGGCTGTTTCTACCAAATTCAACCGTCGATAAAAAAATAAGGTTTACCTTAATCATGCCTATGGTGACGCTGTTCTTTTTGTTTTTCATGTCCGGCATTAGCGGCTTAATTTACCAAGTCATTTGGGTGCGCGAATTCGGTCTGGTATTTGGCAGCACAGTCCAATCCGCAGCGCTGGTCACGGCTGTATTTATGTGCGGCCTGGGCCTCGGCAGCTATATCGTTGGGCGCTGGAGCGATCGCCGTCACCAGAATCATCCGACACTACCCTTGCAGGCATACGGCTACTCTGAAATCGGCATTGCCGTTCTCGGTACGGCCATCGCATTATTGCTACCTCAACTGGAAGCTTTTTCCGCAGCCTTTACCCATTACGAGGTTAGCGCCAACGGCTGGCTGGAGATTACGGCCACCTCGCATGCTCTGCGTTTAATCGCCGCCTGCCTGCTGTTGACGCCAATTACTTTCATCATGGGTGGAACACTCACACTATTAATTCGCCACTTGCTGATTGCCAATTTATCCGCAGTTGGTTGGCGCGTCGGCATTCTTTATGGCCTAAATACCGCCGGCGCAGCACTTGGAGCATTCCTTACCGATTTTTCGCTAATTCCGAAGCTCGGCCTCATGGGAGCGCAGAGCATCGCCATTGCTTTGAACGTGTTGGCAGGAGCGGGCGCGCTCTTACTGGCGCGGCGACCTGGACTAATAGCAGGCGCAACCACTACCGAAGCTAAGGCATCGCCGATTTTTGATAGCGACTCTCGGCTTCTGATCTTGGGTACAACCTCCGCACTGTTTATCTCTGGCTTCATGGCAATGGGGTTTGAGATAGTCTGGTTCCGCTATCTTATAACCAGACTGAGCGCACTACGCGCCGTTTTCTCACTGATGATGACGGTGATTCTCGTTGGAATTTTTCTGGGCGCGGTATTGGGCGGCTTTTTAGAGCGGCGCACAAAGGCACCGGCTAAATTGTATTTAATCACTCAAACATTGTTAATTTTATTTACCCTGGCTCCGCTGATTTATATCGGTACGAGTACCTTTGCACCGATTAGTCCGGCAAGATTTTTGTATGCCGCCGGCGACTCGAAATTTTTGCAAAATCTTGCCGCTGTCGGTATGAACTTGCAGACCATCATCATCGTTATCGGTATTCCCGCGTTTTTGATGGGTTTTACCTTTCCTCTGGCTAATGCGCACATTCAACGTGTCCAGTCATCGGTTGGCCGTCGTGCGGGAACTCTTTATCTCGCCAATACGCTGGGCAATGTCGCGGGAGCCTTGCTGACCGGATTTTTTTTACTGCCGTACCTTGGCCAAAAGGATAGCGTGTTCTTTTTAGCGATCTGCGGCTTCGCAGGTCTGCTACCACTCTATCTAACCGTCAGAAAACAAAATGCGCAAAACGAATACGTACCGATATCCATACTGTACGGTTGCAGCGCGGTACTGGGGTTTTTATTAATCACCTGGAACGGGCTGCCGCCCAATCATTTATTGATCGACCTGCATCCGAAAAATGGCAATACGGTGCTTGCTGTCAGCGAGGGAATAAACGAAAACCTGGTAGTCTTCGATGAAAATCAAAATGGGCTGCGATTGCTGACCAACGGTCACTCGATGTCCACTACGAATATTTTTGCACAGCGATACATGCGCCTATTTTCTCATCTGCCCCTGCTGAATATCGATAACCCTCAGCGCACCCTCGTGATTTGTTTTGGTGTAGGGTCCACTTTGCACTCCACCTCGCTGCATCCCTCCATAGAGCATCTTGAGATTGCCGATCTTTCCAAAAATGTGTTGAACCACGGCCATTTTTTCAAGTCGAGCAATCGCGACGTTTTAAAAGATCCAAGACTGACGGTATTTATTAACGATGGCCGTCAACATTTGCGCATGCAGGCGCCGGACTCTTACGATTTGATTACGCTCGAGCCACCGCCGATCGCACACGCCGGCGTTGCAGCACTGTACTCGAAGGACTTCTATACGCTGGCAAAAAGCCGCCTGAAGGATAGCGGCTATATGACGCAATGGTTACCCGCGTACCAGGTATCACCCGACATAACACTCGCCATTATTCGCTCGTTTCTCGATGTCTTTCCGAATGCCGTTTTGTTATCAGGCATGCAGAATGAGTTCATCCTTATGGCATCCAAGACCGGAGCTACGCACTTGGATGCCGAAAAAATGTTGCGGAATATTGCGGCGCGGTCAGCAGTGGGCGCGGATCTCATCGCGATTGGCGCGAACTCAGTGACGGAATTGGCGGCGACCTTTGTGGCCGGACCTGAAGTACTGGCGCGCGCTACCAAGGATATCGAACCGGTGACGGACAACAATCCATCGATGGAATATTCGATCACCAGCGCCTACTTTAAGACGCGATTACCCGAATCGATTTTTGATGCATCGGAAATTACCGCATGGTGTCCGGATTGCTTTAACGGTAACAGTTCCATCGAATATCAAAATGAACTGTCAGCGCTTATGCGCAGCTTCAACACCTATTATCACAGCGAGCATTTCTTGGATTTCCAGAAAAACATCCCCGCCAATGCCGCCAAAACCATTATGTATCAGGACAATACCTGCGGCCTGGAAATTGTCCGCCGCAACTTTTATTTTAAAGAGCTATTCGAATGCAAGGGCTGATGAAACTCGGCCGCATCGATCATGCGGCCTGCATTGCGGGCCGTACATCTCGGGTCAACGTTGGGACCGACTACTTAAGCAAACTCAAATCGACCTGCTTGTCGGCGTGATACGACGAGCGCACCAACGGGCCGCTGGCGACGCTTTTAAAACCGAGCTCGGTGGCAATGCGCCCGAACTCATCGAACTCTTCCGGAGTCACAAAGCGCGATACCGGTAGATGGTCGCGGCTCGGTTGCAGGTATTGGCCGAGGGTCAGCATATCGATGTCGTGGGCGCGCATGTCGCTCAACACTTGCAGCAATTCTTCGCGCGTTTCGCCCAGACCCAGCATCAAGCCGGATTTCGTCAACACGTCGGGGCGGCGCTCTTTATATTTTTTGAGCAGCAGCAGCGACCAGGCATAATCGGAGCCGGGGCGTACTTTAGTGTACAGACTCGGCACTGTCTCCAAATTATGGTTGAATACATCCGGCGCTTCCGCCGCCAATATTTCGAGCGCTATATCCATGCGACCGCGAAAATCGGGCACCAGCGTTTCGACGCGAATGCCCGGCGAGAGGCGTCGCGTCTCGCGAATGCACTCGGCAAAATGCTGGGCGCCGCCATCGCGTAAATCGTCGCGATCAACCGACGTAATAACGACGTATTTCAATGTCATTTCCGCAATCGCGATCGCCAACTGCTGCGGCTCGTCGTTATCGAGCGCATTCGGGCGGCCATGCGCGACATCGCAGAACGGGCAGCGGCGCGTACAGAT
>DATIED010000623.1:0-8139 GCA_035455965.1 Spongiibacteraceae bacterium | reverse complement strand
CCACAACCAAAGCTTTTTGGTATCGATGTTGGCGGTGGTGCCGATCAGCGTAGCGACGTCTTTATCCGCGCGATAACTGCCGTATTTAACACCCAGCGTGTAATTCGGCCCGAACTGCTTCAAAACCTGCGCGTTCCATTCGTCGCCGAAATCGCCAGCGCCCTTGTCCTTCGAGTACTGGTGATACATCAGCATCACCTTCACGCCGAGCGGCTGTAAATCGCCGGCCAGCGTAGCGTAGCGATCCTGCAGGCCGGCGAGCGGCGTATTGAGAAACATATCGACCCAACCATTGAACGCGTGTTTGGTCGCGTAGGGCGTTTGAAACCCCTGCTTGCCGTCATCCGAGCCCAAGACCTCCTGCGCAACCTTCGCCGACCAGACGCCGCTTTTTGCAGTGTACGCAGCGCCTGCCTCCAGCTGCGAATAATGCGTATCGAACTCGACGCCCGCCGGATTGGTCAATTCCTGTTTAGCGTACTCGGCGGTGTACAGCAATTTGATCGGCATAGAGATCGACAACACATAACTGCCATCGAAGCGCAGTCCGTACGTATCGTTACTTTTATAACGCAGCGCCGGGTTGAGATCGTTGACGTCGGGCGCGACATTGCGCAGCGCCGTACCCGGCTCCTGATTATTCAGAAAATAGCCGTACGCGCTAAGCTTGCCGAACGTTAAGCCGCTGTACGCGATATTAAATAAATTGTCGCTGCTATCGATATCGAAGTTGTAGAGCGGCTTCTCGTGGGCAATGCCTTTTACGCGCTCGATATAAGCATAATAAAAATTCCAATCCGGCACGCCCTGATAGCCCGCGCTGAACGCATCGAAAGTCTGCTCATTTTGCCGCCAGCCGACACTGCCGATAAAGCGCTGATTGTCGATATTAATGCGTTGCCGACCGACCGCCACATCCAGCTTCGGCACACCGCGATAACGCAGATAGGCACGATTGATTTCGGTCTGTTCGGGATCGACGATAGCCGCGCGATCGTAGGGGTTACTGGCGGGCAACTTCGAATTTTTGTCCTCCGGTGCATAGTCGTCTCTGCCACCGACCACGCGCGTATCCTCGAACTCCAGCAGCGCGGTCACACCATATAGCGGCGCGGTTTCAAAACCGAGACGACTGCGCAATGTTAATGCACTGGCGCCGTTCAGTGTTTTTGAATCGACATCGACATCCTCGAAACGCAGGCGAAAATTGCCGCTGACCTTACCGCCGCTCAGCGCATCGATCACCGCATCGGCGGCATGCACCACGGCCGATGTACTTAACGTCGTCGCGCCGACCAGCGCCGCGCCGATTAATCCCCGATAAAAATTGCTCATTGCTCACTCCCAAGACGTAGCCATTAGTTTTCATGTTTTGTGTATCTCCGTGGCTACTGCCGCTGGGTTGCAAGACATAATAGATTTATGTGGCTCAGGCCACTTTTCCTTGGAATTTGATATCGACCACTTTATTTTGCGCGGACAAATTTTCCACCAGGCTTCCCGCATCGCTCTGCGACACCGATTTAACGGGCACGGAGCTTGCCGGTGCACAGCTCGTCGGTGAGGAGTTGCCCGGCGCAGAACTACGCGGCGTAAAATCCTCGACCTTGCGCTGCTTCTCGTAGAGAAAACGCAGCACTTCGTGGCGTAAATGGTTGTAATGCGCATCGTCGGCCAGCGCCAGACGCTGACGCGGGCGCGGCAAATCGACGGTTAAAATTTCGCCGACCGTGGCGGCCGGACCGTTGGTCATCATGACGATGCGGTCGGATAACAACACCGCCTCGTCGACGTCGTGCGTGATCATGATGACGGTGTTATTCAACGTGCGCTGAATCTCCATCAGCGAGTCTTGCATGTGAGCACGCGTCAATGCATCGAGCGCACCGAACGGCTCGTCGAGCAGTAACACTTTAGGCTCCATCGCCAGCGCGCGTGCGATGCCGACGCGCTGCTTCATGCCGCCGGAAATTTCACCCGGCCGTTTGTGCATGGCATGATCCATATGCACCAATGCCAGATTGTGTTCGATCCACGCGCGCATTTCGGTGCGCGACTTCCTGCCGCGAAATACTTGCTTTACGGCCAGCTCGACATTTTCGTAAGCGGTCAGCCACGGCAGCAGCGAATGATTTTGAAACACTACGGCGCGCTCCGGTCCCGGCTCGTTCACCTCGCGGCCATCGAGCACCACGCCGCCGGTGGTGGCATGCAGCAAGCCCGCGACGATATTTAGCACCGTGGATTTGCCGCAGCCGGAATGACCGATCAACGACACGAACTCGCCGTCGGCAATCTTTAAATTGACATCATCGAGCGCTTTAAACGCGCCTTTCGCCGTCTTGAACTCGATGCCGACCTGCGTTAACTCTAAAAGTGTCTTCATCTCTGATCGTCCTATCGCATCGCGCAAAAGTTTTTAACTGACAACTCATAACTGACAACTGACAACTGTTCTATCTCACCACCGCCTGCTTATCCCACGCCACGCGGCGTTGTAACATCAGCATGATTCGATCGAGCAGGTAACCGATCAGACCGATCGTCAACACCGCCACCATAATGCGGCCCAGCGATTCGGAGCTGCCGTTTTGAAATTCATCCCACACGAATTTGCCGAGTCCCGGGTTCTGCGCCAGCATCTCGGCGGCGATCAATACCATCCACGCGGTGCCGAGCGATAAACGCAAACCGGTAAAAATCATCGGTACCGAAGCCGGCAGCACAATGCTGCGTACGTGGCGAAACCAGCTCAAGCGCAATACGCGGCTGACGTTGACCAAATCGCTGCTGACGGATGTCACGCCGACCGCAGTGTTCAACAACGTCGGCCACAGACTGCACAGCATTACGGTAATCGCCGAGGTGATATACGATTTGGGGATACCGTCGCTATTGGTATACAAAGCGCTAACGGCAATTGTCACCAGCGGCAACCAGGCCAGCGGCGAAATCGGTTTGAATAGTTGAATCAGCGGATTGATCGCCGCGTATAAATTGCCGCTCAACCCGATCGCTATGCCAAGCGGAATGGCGATTAACGAAGCGAGCAAAAAGCCGGTGAATACGGTTTTCAAGCTGGTGCCGATCTGCCGAATAAACGTCGGCTTGCCGGGATAAGTGCGGTACTCGGCCACGTAATTGGCATCGAGCGCGCGCGCTTCGCTGAAACGCTGCTCCTGCCGTGCGTAAAATGCGGCGGCGCGCGCACGATCGTCGCGATACTCTGCATACAATCCCTGCGCTTGCTGCAATACCTGCGCGGGACCGGGAAACTGTCCCAGCGAGGTTTGAAGTTTGCCGGCCCCGAGCTGCCACAGCAATAAGAACACGCCGATACCGAGCAGCGGCAGGCCAATAGCCTTTAATACCTTGCTGATTCCGGCATTGATATCTAAAGCGTCGAATTTATGGGCAACAGCTGCGCCAGTCGACATGACTTATCCCCCCAAAGTTTAAAAAATGCGGCACATCCATTTACCGCGAGACAACAACCACCAGAAGAACCTTGCCCGCACTGACAACCAACAACCAACAACTAAATCTTCTCGCCGCCCTTCAAGCCGATGGCAAACTTATCCAAGTACGCATTCGGCTTGGTGCCGTCGTATTCGATGCCATCGAGCGGACTTTTTTGCGGCGGTTTAAAGAAGGTGGCTTTATCCAAATCAGGAAAATCGCTGGCTTTCATTTTTCCTTCAGCGATTAATTCCCTGGCGGCGGCGACATAGATATCCGGGCGGTACGCTTTTTTGGCGATCTCCATATACCAGCTATCGGGCTTCTGTTCGGCGATATGGCCCCAGCGCCGCATTTGCGTGGTCCACCAGACCGCATCGGAGTAATACGGCATACCATAGGTACCGCGGAAGAATTTATTGAAATCAGGGATCGGTCGTTTGTCGCCCTTTTCAAATTCGAAGGTACCGGTCATGCTGTTGGCGATAACTTTTTCATCGGCGCCGACATAGGCCGGCCGCGCAATAATTTTCACCGCCTCAGGGCGATTGATGTTGTTATTCGCATCCAGCCACGCCGAGGCGCGAATCAATGCTTTCACAGCGCGAATAGTGGTATTCGGATATTTATCGGCAAATGTTTTCGTCACGCCGAACACTTTGTCAGCGCCATCTGGCCAAATATTTTCGCTGGTGATCACCGGCACACCGAGCCCCTTGAATACTGCCTGCTGATTCCAAGGCTCGCCGACGCAGTAGCCCACCGTCGTGCCGGCTTCCATGGTCGGCACCATTTGCGGCGGCGGCACTACCGACAGCACCGCTTCGGCGTTTAAATTGCCGCTGTTATCGCCCTTGGCGGGCGCGTAAAAACCCGGATTGATGCCGCCGGCCGCCAGCCAGTAGCGCTCCAGATAATTATGCGTGCCGACCGGAAAAGTCATCGCCAAATTAAACGGCTTACCGGCCTTTTTGTATTCCTCCAACACCGGTTTCAATGCTTCGGCGCCGATCGGATGTTTCGGTTTGCCGCTCTCCACCGGCACCGCTTTTTTCATTTCCTGCCACACGCTATTGGCAACCGTAATTGCCGCGCCGTTGTAAGACAGCGTAAACGGCGCGATGATTTCCGCCTTGGTAATCACACCGGCGGCGGCTCCGACCGGCATCGGTGCCAGCATATGCGCGCCGTCCAATTCGCCGGACACCACGCGATCGAACAGCACTTTCCAGTTCGCCTGCGCCTCCAGCGTGACGAATAAACCTTCATCCTCGAAATAACCCTTCTCGTAGGCCACCGCCAACGGAACCATATCGGTCAGTTTTATAAAGCCGAATTTCAATTCCCATTTTTCGGGTTTACCCACCGTCGCCAATGCACTGCTGGCTATCGCCAATGCACCGATGGAAATAACGACTTTTTTAATCCAGTTTTTTGCCGCAGCAGTATTTTCAGGATGAGGGGTTTTGCAATTTAATGGCCGCCGACTCTTCATAAAATCTTCCTCTATCGCTCTATCGATTAAATCGCGCGCAAAAAAAAGCACTCATCACCATCGGGCTTGCCGTTGCAAACCAAACAGTCATGAGCGCCATTGCTCGAATACTTCTCGCCACAAATTTAGCGAGGGTTCTTTTTCCTGGAAACCGCCACCGTTGGCGGATTTACTCTGTGTTCAGAATCTGTATAACAACTCTTGTGCCAATAAATAATTCATCAATCCTGTCAGCAGCTTAAATTGGGTCCGCAGCAATGACCGGCACGCAGATGGATGTTTTTTCGCCCTAGGAATGTGCAACGAGTAAGGACGGGCGCTGTTATGAGTCAATGTCGAAATATTTTCGCGCGACGATCGGTGCGCGTTTTTTCTGCCTTTTTCGTCTTCAACTTTTTACTAGCGCGCAACCGGAGTCCGCTAACTGTGGCCCGAATTCTGCTGATGCCCCTATCGATGCGCTTAAAACCGCCTGAACAGGCGCTGCCAACGGTTAATACCTGCCGCTTACGGCAAGCGCTTGCCGTAAGCCGAGGCCGGCGCGTTACATTTTGCCGTGTGGTTTAAAAATCCAACGAGGGGACGACAATGCACAGCTCCGAAGACGCACAACTCGGCCAGTTTATTCCGCTGCACTATCACCACAATATGTTGCTCGACGAGGCGCGCATGCAGGGCTTTCGCGCGGCGCTCGATTATGCGGTGCAACCCGGTGCGAAGGTGTTGGAGCTGGGCGGCGGCACGGGCATACTGTCTTTTTTCGCCGCGCGTCGCGCCGCCAAGGTTTGGTGCGTCGAGCGCAATCCGGTGCTGGTCGAAACGGCGCGGCGCATGCTCAGCGTCAATAGCGGTGGTGAAAAAGTGACGGTGGTCTGTGCGGATGCATTCAATTATCTGCCACCAGAGCCGGTCGATGTAGTGATTTGCGAAATGCTGCATGTCGGTTTATTGCGCGAAAAACAAATCGAAATGATCCATTCATTTAAACGCCGCTATCTCGAAAAATTTGGCGGGCCGCTGCCGGTGTTTGTGCCCGAGGCCTGTATCCAGGCCGTGCAGCCGGTACAACAGAATTTTGTTTACGAGGGCTGCTTCATCACTGCGCCGGTGTTTCAGAACCCGGTGGTGACCAGCAACCGCACCATCGGCCTGGCAGATCCGGTGTTGTACCAATCATTCACCTACGATAGCAATTTAACACTGCAATGCAGTTGGCGCGGCACTATCGCGGCGACACAGAGCGGCAGCTTGAACGCGCTGCGCTTCGTCACTAAAAATATTTTGGCGATCCGGTTGGATACACGCTCCACCATCGACTGGCACAATGCCTATCTGGTGCTGCCGCTGCCGCAGTCACAACAGGTTGAAGCCGGCGATCTGATTGAAATAGATTTTTCGTATGCGGTCGGGGCACCGCTCGAAGCGTTGCAGCCGGCGGTGCGGGTGATACGCGCAGCAACGGTCAGGACTGCGGAAGCAACGCGCTTACAAGCGTAGTAATTTCAGGTCAGTCGTGCCGCAATTCCAGCTGCGCGGCGCGACCTGGGAGTTAGTGCGCGAATAATTATCTGCGACGCTGAAACAGCGGCTGCGACAACAACCGATACGAAGGATCTTCGGCGTTGCAACGGCCGATGGGCGTACCTTTCAATGCGGGATCGTTTATATCCCAAAAAGCCGGCCCGACCTGCGCCCAATCGTTGATTAGCGTGCGACTGGCAAACAGCCAGCGACCATCGAGCTTTTGATACCGATCGAGATAGCGCAGCCCTTCGATTAATTCGTTGTAACCGCCATTGCCGTCGTGCAAGCGATGGTAGGCCGTTACATAGACCTCGCCCTCCGCGCGCTCCGAACCTTGCAATGCAATTAAATGATTGTGCACGCTGTGCGTGGTGATGTCGCAGTTGGCCATTGCTTGCTCCAACCAATCGACATAGCCTGCTGCGGGCCCACAATAAAGCCCGCCGTGATCATCCAGGCCATCCTCGGTGTACAGACTGCGCAACAACGTAAAATCTTTGCGATCGACCGCGTGCGAATAACCGAATACCAACTCGGCGATCGCCTGTTTATCGAGTAGCGCCTGAATATCCGCCGCCTGCTGACCGGGTATGCTCATGTTGAAATCTCCGATAAAAATTATCGATTGCGTGTAGATATTTTTGGAGTACCAATAAATTGACCTTTGAGTTCGCCAGGGCTCAGTAGCCGTACCTTGTTCTTGGGCACGCAACGACGTGCATCCATGCACAGGCTCGGCGTCGCCCTTGTGCCGCGCGCTCTTAGCGGTAATCCATGGCGACTCACGACCCAAGAACAAGGCACCGCTACTGCGCTGTCAAGCCCGCTGCCAGCCCTATCTATTAACTACGCAAAGAAATTAACCCATAGCGGCTGCGGGCTGTCGAAGGTATGGCAATAGCTCAAACCAGCTCACTTATCAGTAGCGAAGCAATTTTGAAGACAACCACAATTCAACGGCTAATAAACGAAAAAAGCAACGCGTAGGGCGCTGCTTTTTCGAGGTGCCTTTTGGCAGTTAATTACAGCAACTCTTATTGTCCTTGAAAGCGCAACGGAATTTCCGTCACGCCGCCGTTCGCATCGGGCACTTTCACCACGACATTTAAATTGCCCTTGAAATCGGCCGGTGGCGTGCCAACGAAATTGCCGGTCTTGGCATCGAAGCTGAGCCAGGATGGTAACGGCTTGCCATCGGCGGTCGCCGCTTCGACTTTTTTGCCGGCCGGAATATTCGCGGGAATCGGTACGCTCGATTTAAACGTGCTGCCGGCGCTCATCGGCACCAGCGTGCGGCCCTCCGATGCGATCGAGGTTTTTTGTACATCGAGCGACGCATCGGCTTTATTCAAACCGATTTCACCGCTGCCGCTGACCACGGTTTTCTTATCGATGCCGCCGGCCGCATCGATGCTGGCATTGCCGCCAGCGGTGGCTTGCGTGCCTTCCAGAGTAGTTTTGCCGCCGGATTTTATATTCAAATTACCGGCAGTATCGATATTCGCCGTTTGATTTTCGACGCCGCCGCCGATTTCGGCTTTATTCAATTTCGCGCCGCCGTCGGCGAGGCTGCCAGCAATACCACCGTGAATATCGGTGCTCTGCGCCGCCGCTAAAGTCACTGCGCCGCCCGCTGCGATATTGGTATCGCCGCCGCTGCT
>DATIED010000622.1:0-17995 GCA_035455965.1 Spongiibacteraceae bacterium | reverse complement strand
CAACATGGCGTCGGGATTGCGCAAAATACTGCGCACGCATTCGGAGACGGTGGCTTTGACTTCCTTGATGTCGATGCCGCGACCCAGTCGCACATCATCCATGAATGAACGCGTCAGCGCGCGCGCGTTGGCATGGGTATGTTTGGCGTTGCGCAGTTCGTCTTTCTGGCTGCTGGTGTTGATGTAATTCTGCGTGCGTACGACTCGCGTCTCCGGCACCGCGCGCTCGGTGGCCGGCAGCCAGTTATCCTCGCTCAGCTCGATCGAGACGCTTTGACAGTATTTGGCGATCTCATCGATATCGTCGTTGCTGCGAATGTGGAAGCCTTGCAGAATGAACGGCGTTTCCAGCCACGGACGATCGAGCTCGCAGACATACATGCCGATCTTCAGCCCGGAGACCGGAATCTGCATGACCTTCTTTTCTTTGATGGTTCGACCGGGTCGAACAATGGTCTTTTTTTCCATAGCTCCGACCGACCGTGGTTGAGTATTTGCGTAGCCGCTTGCAAGTCAGTCGACTGCAAGCCCTAACGACTGGGGAATGTTTTAGCCTGATTATAGGTTAGCGCCCGCCAGCGCATTATAAAAGTGCTTTATGTGATCGCCGAAAAACTTGCGTGGCAGGACGGTGCATTTTTGGCGCTAACGCGTTATCGTTGCTCGCGCTGGGAGAGCCCGAGTTCCTGCGATGGAGCGGCCTGTCAAAGATAAAAACCAGGATAACAATCAATGGCAAACTCCTTATTTCGCACGCCGATATTGCAGCCGCTGTTGGCCTGGGTCGCGGTTGGCATACTGCGGTTGATCGGCTGGCGCGTAATCGGCGAGTTACCGGCGCAGCGCAAATACGTATTGATCGGTGCGCCGCACACCAGCAATTGGGATTTTCCGCTGATGTTACTGGCGATGCTGAAAGTCGGCATGGATGTGCACTGGCTCGGCAAAAGTGCGTTGTTTCCATTTCCGTTCGCGGGTTTCATGCGCTGGTTGGGCGGTATCCCGGTCGATCGCAGTAAAAATAATAATCTGGTCGATCAGTTGGTCGATCTATATCGGCGCCGCGACGAGTTGGTGCTGATTATTCCGCCGGAGGGTACGCGCTCGAAAGTCGAGCGTTGGAAAACTGGCTTTTACTATGTGGCGCTGGGCGCGGGGGTGCCGATTCTATTGGGCTTTGTCGATGGCTCGCGCAAAGAGATGGGCTTTGGGCCGTTGTTCTATCCGACCGGCGATTACGCCGCCGATCTGCCGGCCATTCAAGCTTTCTATAGCGATAAAGCCGGCGTGCGCCGCGAGCGGCATTAATGGCGGCGCGTCAATAAATATCGTCGATACCGGTGGTGCCGAACTCGACCGCCGAGACGACGTAGAACACCTGCACCTGCGCTTCGCGCAGACAGGCGAATAATTGTTGTATCTCCTCCGCGCTAACCGCCATCGTCACTTCGACCGGCTGCTCGGCCAATTCGAAAAAGCGGCGCGAATGCAGCCGATGATGATGGCCGAAGCTCTCGCTGCCGACGATCGATGTGGCGCCGTGTATCTCTAAACCTTTGGCTAAATCCAGCAGCCATTCGGCCATCGGCTTATTCGCCTGGCGGCGGTCCTGCGTAGTGAAAAAGGTAACTTGAAAGCCTTGCATGATAAGTTCTCCGGCATAACGCTGCGTCGATATTTTAATTTCGCCACTGTGGTTTTCTGCGGCGCTCTTACTTGTGGTGATACGTGTGGTGATACGTTGTGGTGAAACATTGTGGTGATGCGTCGTGGCGATTCGTCGCGGCTAAGCGCCGCGCAGCCACGTCATGCTGAACATGCCCAGCAGCGTCATGAACAACGAGCCTAGCACGTGCACGGAGATTGCGCCGAAAGCCCAATAGAAACGGCCCTCCTGCAAGAGCGCGACCACCTCGGCCGAAAAGGTGGAAAAGGTCGTCAGGCCGCCGAGAAAGCCGGTGATGACGAATAAGCGCCACTCCGGTGCGAGACTTGGATGGGTGCCGAAAAATACTACCGCGACACCGATCAGGTAGCCGCCCACCAAATTAGCGATCAACGTACCGAGCGGAATCAGCGGAAATACATAGTTGAATTGCGTGCCGAACACCCAGCGCAACAAGGCGCCGAACGCTGCGCCGATGCCGATCGCGGCGATCGATGGAAACATAATGCGAGCCTCTCTAAATTTGTCGCCACTTTATGCCGAGGTCGAGCTATCGTGCAAGTCGACAGCGGCGGCGCGCTGGTGCATGATCAGCGGCTGCTGAATTGCGCTATGTCGTCGCGGTGCGATGGCCTTAATCATGTTTTGGAGGTGGCTGGTGTTGAGTCAAGAGTTACAACAATTGCTCGAAGTGGTACCGAAAAATTTTGCCGATCCCAGCGCCGATTATCTGGCGGTGCGCGCGATGTTCGGGCCATTCCACGGCCACCCGGTACCGGACGATCTGCAAATTACCATTAATGAATTGGGCGGCGTGCGGGTCGGTCACTACAGCAATCCGCAAACTGCGGGCGTACAGCGCACTGTGTTTCATTGTCACGGCGGCGCATTCGTGTCGTGTCCGCTCGATGTCTATCACTTCTACGCCGAAATGATTATGCGGCTGACCCACAGCAAAGTGGTGGTGCCCGATTATCGCCTGGCGCCCGAGCATCCGTATCCGGCGGCATCGGACGATTGTTTTAATGCGTATCGCGGCCTGCTCGAAAGTGGCGTCGATCCGCAGACGATTTATTTCTTCGGCGAATCGTGCGGCGGCAGTCTGGCGGTTGGCACTTTGTTGCGCGCGCGCGATGCCGGTCTGCCGATGCCGCGCGGTTTCGTTTCGCTAACGGGCTGGTTCGATCTTACGGTTGCCGATACCTCTCTCATTACCGATATCAAAGGCAATAGTCGCGATCCATTCCTGACGCCGGCCTGGGTTCGCAATCGCACCACCGAATACCTGGCGGGTGCCATCGCTCCGAAAAATCCGCTGGTATCGCCGGCGTATGCCGATTTAACCGGTTTGCCGCCTATGTATCTGCAAATCGGTCAGTACGACACGGTGCGCGAGGGGGCGCTTAAATTAGCGGCCAATGCGGTGCGCGATGGCGTGGCGGTGACGATGGAATCGTGGCCGGAGATGATTCACGGTTGGCAGGGCTTGGCGAATATGCAGGTGCCGGAAGCACTAGCCGCGTGGAAAAAAATTCGCGAGTATTTAGATAAAAATTAATTCTCCTACGTAGGGTGGATCATTTGATCCACCATTCGGTTTCGCCGAATCGATGAATAATTTCTTCTACGGTTCTAAAATTTAATTAAATACGATTAAATTATTTGTAGGTCGGACTTCAGTCCGACGCTTTGCGGTTTATCGCAGCAGCGATGAGGGCATGTTTCGCCTGCAGGCGAGTCACCTTTCTTGCTTCGCCAAGAAAGGTAACCGAAAGAAGGCGACCCTCGCCGGGAGCGCCTCCGTGCAGCGGGTCATCGCGATGCGATGACTTCTCGACTTTGCAGAAAGTAGCACTTTCTGCAAAGTCGACCGCCACAACAGAGGCAACTGCAAATCAAGAACAAAACGTAGGGCGGGTCATTCGACCCCGCACTCGGCTTCGCCGATTCGCAAAAACGGCGGATTAATAAATATAGATAAAACTTTTTTTTTATGATGGTTTTCTTCGGAGTTGAGCTTCTAGTGATTAATTTTTTCAAAATAGCCAATGTAATGATTCTATCGTGCAAGATTGGGTTGGTTGGTCGTTTCATGTTCGTGTTGTTGACTGCCGTTCTTTCAGCTTGTCAGGCACAGCCTTCCAAGAAACATGTGGCGGCGAATCCTCAGAGTGTTGATGCTCCAGCAAGTAGCGATCAGGAGCAGGGGGTGATTTTGGCTCTTTTCGTCTTGGCGGATGGTTCCGTGGGTGACGCTAAGATAGAGAAAGGTAGTGGATATCCATCGTTTGATAGAGCGACGCTGGACTACTACCGTAAAAGTGCAAAATTCCTGCCCGCCACCAAGGATGGAAAGCCGATAGATGCTTGGAAGATACTTAAGGTTATTCCCAAGTTTTAGAAAAATAATACTCACTCCAGATGACATTATTAGATCGCTGGTGTTGTGTCTGTTGCGATTGAAGGAAAGAGCCAGTCAACGGCAAGAGCAAAATGTAGGGTGGGTCATTCGACCCACCATCTGGGTTCGTCTGACCGAACGGAGTATTGCGAGAGAAAATTAAGTCAGAGATATTGGCAAGTAGTGGTTGCAGTTATGTAGCCAGTGATGTGGCATCAGGATGGATCGGGATTTTACAACATGGAGCGTTATCGTATGTATTCAGTCGTCCTTTTCGTAACTTATCAAATAGTTTCAAAACTATGCTTTATCGGCATTCAGATAAGCCGTCGGCGTGGTGAACTGCCGGGGTTTAAATCGGCGAGGGCACGATTATATAAGAATGTTGATAATATATTAGTTTTTATATACAGTGAATGCCGTTGAAAGCGTTGCGATTTATAGGCTCCAGCCTGGAAGATCTCAAAGCTTTTCCTGTTGAAGTGCGGCGCGCAGCGGGTTTTGAGCTCGATGCTGTCCAGCGCGGTCTCGAACCGTCCGATTGGAAGCCAATGGCTGCAGTTGGCGCGGGCGCGTATGAGGTCAGGGTTCATGTGCTGGGCGAATGGCGCATGATTTACGTGGCTAAATTCAGAGAGTCGGTTTACGTGTTGCACTCGTTCCAAAAGAAAACTCAAAAGACCAGGCAGCAAGATATAGAGATTGCGCGTTCGCGGTATCGCCAGATTGGAGAACAGTTGTGAAAAAAGAAAAGGTTATCGCGTCGTCGGGCAATGTATTTGAAGACCTCGGTTTCGATGCGGCAGAGGCGTCGGTGCTGAAAATGCGTTCCACGCTTATGAATGATCTGCGGGCCTACATCGAGAAAAACGCTCTGACACAGATGGATGCGGCGGAGCGGCTCGGCATTTCACAATCGCGAGTTTCGGATTTGGTGCGCGGTAAATGGCAAAAGTTTAATCTGGAAATGCTGATTACGTTGGAAACTCGGTTAGGGCGGAAGATAAGCCTCAAGCTAGCAGCCTAACTGCGTAGGTCGAACTTCGGTCCGACAGTGTTGCTGTTTATCGAAGCGATGAAACCATTTCAATGATAAACCGACGCGTCTGAATATTAGGGTGTGGGATTTCCACACGCTTCATTTACCCAATATTTATTGATAATTACAGTTGAATTTTTTATTTTATTGGGGTTAATTTTTGTGATTAAATTTTTTAAAGTATTATTTTCTGTGAATTCTCCAAGTACATTTTTTATGATATATCGTTCCGTGTTCATATTGCTAGTAACGGTAATTTCTGCTTGCCAATCGCAGTCTCCCGGAGATCGATCGGTAGCTGAATCCGCTGCACTCGTGAAATCCGATCGTGACCAAGAGGATGGTGTGGTTCTTAATATATTTGTTTTGCCAGACGGTAGTGCGGGGGTCGTAAATGTAGAAAAGAGTAGTGGAAGTGCAGGGTTTGATCAGTATGCGGTGGATTTCTACCGTAAGGCCAGATTCATTCCGGCCAGTAGAGACGGAAAGCCAGTTGCTGCATGGAAGCTCATCATGGTTACTCCCTCTCCAGATTTGGTTAAGAGATTTAAATTTAAACGCTAATTTGTGTGGTTAATGTCTGTACTGGTGCCACCGCAGGCATTCAGTCCGAAAGAATGCTCGGGTCAGACCCTGGTCGGGGGCAGACCTCATGATTTTAAGTAGTCGCAACGCGACTGTGCAGTTGCCTCTGTTGTGGCGGTCGATTTGCAGAAAGTGCTACTTTCTGCAAAATCGAGTAGTCATCGCAGCGCGATGACACGCTGCACGGAGGCGCTCCCGGCGAGGGTCGCGTTCTTTTTGGTTACTTTTTCTTGGCGAGGCAAGAAAAAGTGACTCGCCAGCAGGCGAAACCTGCGCTCGATCGCCGCAGGCGTTGGCGAAAAGATTAAAATTTAAAAAACTATTACCCCGCGCGCATTACGCCCTTCCAGCAAATCCGCAAACGCCAACGGCGCCTCACCAATCGTATAAGTGCGGGTAATCAACTCATCCAACTTCAATTTCCCTGTCTGATACAAACCAATCAAACGCGGGAAGTCCAAATGCGGTCGCGCCGAGCCGTAATAACTGCCGGTCAACGTTTTCTCTTCAAACGGTAACGTACACGTGCGAATCGACGTCATATCCGAAACCGGTGCCACACCGACCACCACCGCGACGCCGCCTTTCGCCAATACACCGTAAGCCTGTTCGACCGTTTTATTAAAACCGATACACTCGAAACTATAATCCGCACCTTCGCCGGTTAACTTGCGCACCGTCTTCACGACGTTCTCTTCGTTGCTGGCGTTGATCGTGTGCGTTGCACCGAATTGTTTGGCGAGTTCGAGTTTGAAATCGGAGGTATCGATGGCGATGATCATGCGCGCGCCGGCGATCGCGCAGCCTTGAATCGTATTGAGGCCGACGCCGCCGCAGCCGAATACCACCGCGATGGAGCCGGGTTGAACTTTCGCGGTATTGGTGGCAGCGCCGACGCCGGTCATTACGCCGCAGCTGATCAGCGCAGCTTTATCGAGCGGCATGCTCGCATCGATCTTTACTAAATTATCGACATGCGCGACCGCGTATTCGGCCATCACACCGAGGCCACAGGAAATATTCACAGCATTGCCATTCATGTCGCGTGTGCGTAGCGAGCCGTCGGGTAGAGTACCTACCGTTTTATTCGATTGATTGCACAGCGCCGGTTTGCCGGCGGTGCAGTAGCGGCATTTACCGCACATGCTGGCGAACGAGCTCAGCACATGATCACCCACTTGCAGATTCAATACGCCGGGCCCGACCGCAGTCACGATGCCCGCGCCTTCGTGGCCCATCACCAGCGGCAGCGGAAATGCCATCAGGGTGCCGTTCACCGCCGAGGCGTCGCTGTGGCAAATGCCGCAGGCGGCCATCTTGATCATCACTTCGCCCTGCTGTGGCGGGTCGATATCGATCTCTTCCACCACCACGGGCTGGTTGCGTTCACGGCAGAGTACGGCTTTGGCGCGCTGAATCATGCTGGTTCCTTTGGTGTGAGGCTTTGGTGTGGGGCCTTCGGCGTGGACGGGCATTATGGCGCGGATCGCGATTGCCGGGCACCATTGCCGCTTTCGGTTCTTTTCAGGTAATATAATATTTTTTCAGTATACTGAAAATAGAAAATCCCCGGCAAGCCTTCGGCAGCGGATTTAGCTAACCGTAATAAACCGTATTTATCTATTGGGCCAACGATGTCGCAAGTAACGCCGCCATTAATTCGACTGTCCATAACTGAAGCTGCAGACTCGTATCCTGGATCTACGCTATGAGCGAGTCGCAGCATTGGCAGCCGCTGGCGGGTGTGCGCGTATTGGATTTTTCGGCGCTGTTACCTGGGCCATTTGCCGCGGCGATTCTCGGCGATCTCGGCGCCGATGTATTAAAGGTGGAGCCGCCGGCTGGCGATCACGCGCGCGCGATTTTGCCGCTGATGTATCGCGCGGCGAATCGTAACAAGCGCAGCTTGGTGCTGGATTTAAAAAAGCCGGGCAGTGCGGCGATTGTCGAGCGCCTGGCGCGTTGGGCGGAAATCGTTATCGAAACCTCGCGCCCCGGTGTCGCCGCGCGCATCGGTATCGGCTTCGAGGCGTTGTCGAAAATTAATCCGCGCCTGATTTATTGTTCGTTATCCGGTTACGGTCAAAATGGCCCCTGGTTTCAGCGGCCGGGGCATGATTTGAATTATCTGGCGGCGGCGGGCGGTTTGGCGTTCGCGGGGCAGTGGGGTAAACAACCGGCGCGCTCGAGTTTGCCGATTGCCGATATCGCCGGTGGTGCCTTTGCCACCTCGGCAATTCTCGCCGCGTTGCATCAGGTGAGCCGCACCGGCAAGGGCGTGCAACTCGATTTGAGTTTGTTGGAGTCGACGTTATTTTGTGCGGGGCTGCGCCACGGGTTGGCTGAGACCAGTGATAAGACCGGGCATTTATTTGCCGCCAACGATATTTTCGCAACCGCCGACGATCAATTGATTACCTTGGCACTGATCGAAGAGCATTTCTGGAAAAATTTCCGCGCTGCGGTCAGCGATTTTGCGCCGTGGGTGAACGATGAAAAATTTGCCGGCGATGCGGCGCGGCGCAAACATGGCGATGAATTGGGGTCATTGTTGCACGCATTAGTTCGTACGCGTACGGCGCAGCAGTGGCTGGATTTGCTGGCGGGGCGCGATGTGCCGATCGAGTTATGCGTGACGCCGGCGCAGGCGAGTCGCGGCGAGCATGTTGTCGCACGAGGCCTGGTGCAGGCTATCGACGGCGAGTCGATCGCGCTATTTCCCGTGCAGGCCGATGGCGCCGCAGTGCCACAGTTGCGCAGTACGGCGCCGGCGCTGGGTGAACATACGCAGCAGGTGTTGGGCGAGTTGGAGTTTAGCGAAGCTGAGATCGCGCAATTTAAAAGCGCGGGTGTTGTTGGCTAGAAGCCTTTTACCGGCTTGAATAGCAGTCCATTGTAGGTCGGACTTCAATCCGACGTTTTTTGGCAGATGCTGGCGCATGTCGGACTGAAGTCCGACCTACAGGGAGAATGAAGGTTTAATTTGTCGTGTGCCAGATGCGATTAGGAGAGTGAAACAACAGGTAATTCCCCAGCTATTTGCACGCGCTATTGTAGGTCGGACTTCAGTCCGACTCTGTGCCAAAACGCTGCAAAAGCGTCGGACTAAAGTCCGACCTACAGGTAAAGAAGATTTTTTTAATTAACCGCGATTCAGGCGCGGTTAGCGAAACGAAAGAAATTTCGATAAATCATTAACTGAGATTTTGACAATGGACTTTTCATTAAGCGACGAACAAGAATCGATCCGCACGGCGATCAACGATATCTGCGCGCAATTCGGCGACGAATATTGGCTGCAGAAAGATCGCGAGGGCGGTTTTCCGCACGAGCTGCATCAGGCATTGGCGCGCGACGGTTGGCTGGGTGTGTGTATCCCTGAGGCGTACGGTGGCTCCGGCCTCGGCATTACCGAAGCGGCGATTATGATGCAGGCGATCGCCGAGTCGGGTGCTGGCATGAGCGGTGCTTCGTGCGTCCATATCAATATTTTCGGTTTGAATCCGGTGGTAGTGTTCGGCAGCGAAGAGCAAAAAATGCGCATGTTGCCGCCGCTGGTGGCCGGTACCGAAACCGCGTGTTTTGCCGTCACCGAGCCGAACACCGGTTTGAATACCACGCAGTTGAAAACGCGCGCCGAGCGCAAGGGCGATCACTATCTGGTCAACGGCCAGAAGGTGTGGATATCTACTGCGCAGACGGCCAAGAAAATGCTGCTGCTGGCGCGTACCACCCCACTCGAAGACGTGAAGAAGAAAACTGAGGGTTTGACGCTGTTTTACACGGATCTCGATCGCAACCACATCGAAGTGCGCGAAATCGAAAAGATGGGCCGCAAGGCCGTCGATTCGAATCAGGTGTTTATCGACAATCTGAAAATTCCGATCGAGGATCGCATCGGCGAGGAAGGGCGCGGCTTCGAATATATTCTGCACGGCATGAACCCGGAGCGCGTATTGATCGCGGCGGAAGCGGTAGGGCTCGGTCATGTGGCGATTAAGCGCGCCGCGCAGTACGCCAAGGAGCGCATCGTGTTCGATCGCCCGATCGGTCAGAACCAGGGTGTTCAGCATCCACTGGCGGCCAGTTGGATGGAGTTGGAGGCGGCGCGTTTGATGGTGATGAACGCCGCGTGGAAATACGACAACAACCTGCCGTGCGGCGCCGAGGCGAATGCGGCGAAATATCTGGCCGGCGAAGCGGGTTTTAATGCCTGCCAAAATGCGGTGATGAGCCACGGTGGTTTCGGTTACGCGAAGGAGTATCACGTCGAGCGTTATTTACGTGAATCGTTTATTCCGCGCATCGCTCCGATCAGCCCGCAATTGATTCTGTGTTTTATCGCCGAGCGTGTATTGGGCTTGCCAAAGTCGTATTAAGCGGAATTAAAGAATGTAGGGTGGATCATTGATCCACCCTACGATATTTTTTAAATCATTTCTCAGATATTCTGAGCAATCTCTGATTAAGTTGTTTTCTCCCGCTTTCCTGCAGGGAGAGAAATGCTAAAAGAATTGGGAGAAATATATGGCAGGTTTGTACTTCGAAGAATTTGAAGTTGGCCACACGTTTAAACACGTATTTGGCCGCACCGTCACCGAGATGGACAATGTCATGTTCTCGTCGCTGACCATGAACACGCAGCCGCTGCATCTCGATGCCGAATTTGCGAAGGGTACCGAATTCGGTCAGCCGATCGTCAACAGCTTATTTACGCTGGGGCTGGTGATTGGGATATCGGTCACCGACACCACGGTCGGCACTACTATCGCCAATCTCGGTATGGAAAATGTCAATTTCCCCAATCCGGTTTTTTACGGCGATACGGTAAAGGTCGAAACCACCGTTATCTCGAAGCGGCTCAGCAAATCGCGTCCCAACGCCGGCATCGTGGTGCTGGAACACCGCGGTATCAATCAGCGCGGCGAAGTGATTTGCTTGTTGCAGCGCTCTGCGTTTATGAAGTGCAAGGGATAGTTTTTTGTAGTTAGTAGTTAGGTTTTAGGTAAAGAATTCGGGGTTGACCACAACCGCTGTGTTTTTAAACTAACTACTAAAATCTAACTACTAACACCTGATTGCTAACTGCTCGGAAAAAAATGGATAACGACAGCATTGTAGTAGATCGCGCCATCACCTCTCGTCGTTCCATACGGCGCTTTCTGCCGACGCCGGTCGATACGCAAACGGTGCGCGATATTTTGTCTGTTGCCAGTCGCGCGCCCAGTGGTACCAATATGCAGCCATGGCGGGTTTATGTGCTGGGCGGTGCGCGTAAAAATTTGCTGAGCAATACCATCGTGGCCGCGCACGATGCCGCTTTGGTCGATAAAAGTCTTAGCTACAGCGCCGAGTATGAATATTATCCGGCCCAGTTTCCCGAGCCGTTTCTTAACCGTCGCCGCAAGGTCGGCTGGGATTTATACGGCTCGCTCGGCATCGTCAAGGGCGATGCCGAGCGCATGCACCGGCAACACGCGCGCAATTATCATTTCTTCGATGCGCCGGTCGGCATGCTATGCACCATCGAACGCGCACTGGAGATCGGCAGCTGGATCGACTATGGCATGTTCCTGCAAAATATCTGCGTCGCTGCGCGCGCGCGCGGGCTCGATACCTGTCCGCAGGCGGCGTTTGCCAAATACCATAAAATAATTCGCCAACAATTGGCCATCGGTGAAAACGAAGTGGTGGTCTGCGGTATGGCATTGGGTTATGCCGATAGGGATGCGCCGGAGAATTGTTTTTCGGTTGAGCGTACGCCGGTCGATGAGTTCGCAACGTTTGTTGACAGGTAGCTGCCAGACGCTCGCTGCAGAGCTGACGACTGGATGGAAAAGACCAACCGGATAAAGAAGCACATCGACGACATCGATTAACAGATAGCAGAAGTGGAATAAACGCATGAACTTAATACGTAGCTTTTTATTTGCGCCCGCCAATCAACCGGACCGGTTGAAGAAGTTTTTGCGTATTGCCGCCGACTGTTTCGTTATCGATTTGGAAGACGGCACCCCTGAGGCCGAAAAGGAAAGTGCGCGCGCTGCGCTGCCGGAAATAGTCGCATATCTGCGTCAGGAAAATTTGCAGGGCTTACTGTTCGTACGCGTCAACGAGCCGCGCTCGCCGCATTTGAAAGCGGATTTACGTGCGGCATTCGCTGCCGACATCGATGGCATCGTGGTGCCGAAAATTGAAGAGCAGGACGAGCTGAAACCAATCGCATCGGCGCTTACGATGGCGCAATTTGGTAGTGCGCGCGAATTGTCGATCATCGGCGGTATCGAATCGATGCGCGGCGTTATCAATGTATTTGACCTTGTGAACGTACCGAATTTATCCGCGCTGTATTTTGGCGCCGAGGATTACATCACCGATATCGATGGGCGTCGCACCGTCGAAGGTCATGAAGTGTTATACGCACGCTCGCAAACCGTGCTGGCCGCTAAAGCGGCCGGTATTCAAGCACTCGATCAGGCCGTGGTGGAAATTCGCGACGAACAGCGCTATCGCGACTGCAGTGCACAGGGCCGCAACCTGGGTTACGGCGGTAAGATTTGTCTGCTGCCGCGCCAGGTTGAAATGGCGAACGAATTATTCTCGCCGACCGACAGCGATATCGAACGCAGCCGACGTTTGATTACCGCCTATGAAAGCGCGGCGGCGCTCGGCACCGGTGCCATTGAGTTCGAGGGGCGCATGGTAGACGGTCCGTTGTTAAAGCGCGCGCAGTCGATTGTCGCATTCGCCCATCGCCTGGCAGAGATGAAATGATGCAGGAGCTAACTGCCGCTGCGCTCGATTTGAGCCGCTATATTCGCGCCGGCGATACCGTTTTTGTCGGCCAGGGTACGGCGGAGGCATTGACGCTGACCGAAGCACTGACGGCGCAGCGCGCACAAATTGGTGCCGTGAAGGTATTTCTCGGCCCGACCTTTTCGCAGACCTGGCAACCGGAGCATGCGGATTATTTGACGTTTCTCAGCTACGGCGCGCTCGGCAATAATCAGCAGCTGGCGCAGGCCGGCCTGTTAAATGTAATTCCCAGCCATATGTCGCAGCTGCCGCAATTGATAGACAGCGGCACGTTGCCTGCCGATGTAGTGCTGATTCAATTGAGTCCGCCGAATGCGCGCGGCGAATATAGTTTCGGTATTGCCAACGATTATCTGGTCGCTGCGATGCGGCGCGCGCGCGTGGTGATCGCCGAGGTTAACGACCAGGTACCATGGACCTATTGCGATAGGGCGGGGAGCGGTAGCACAGCGCTGGCACAACTGCGCATTGATTATCTGGTGCGTACCTCGCGGCCGCTGCTCGAATTAAAGGGCGCGGCGATCGGCGCTACCGAACAGCGCATCGCCGCGTTTGCGGCGGAATTTATCGGCGACGGTGCGGTGTTGCAAACGGGCATCGGCGCGATCCCCGACGCAATCTTATCGGCACTGGGTGAACGTCGCGATCTCGGTGTGCACTCGGGGCTGATCGGCGATTGCGTGATCGATTTAATTCGACGCGGCGTTATGAACGGCGCGCGTAAAAATATCGATCGCGATCTTGCCGTCGGCGGCGTGGTTTTCGCCAGCGAATCCTCGTACCGATTCCTGCACGAAAACGCGCAGGTGCTGTTGCAGCCGGTAACGCATACCCACGATCTGCAAACGATAGCGGCGCTGGATAATTTTATTGCGATCAACTCGGCGATCGAGGTCGATCTGACCGGACAGGTCAACGCTGAGATGGCCGGCGCCAACTATATTGGCGCGGTCGGCGGCCAGCTGGATTTTGTACGCGGCGCCTGGGCAGCGCGCGGCGGCCGTTCGATCATCGCGCTGCCGGCGACGGCCAAAAATGCTTCGATCAGCCGTATCGTCGCGCGCATAGATAATGGCAATGTGACCACGCCGCGCAGCGATGCCGATCTGATCGTCACCGAGTGGGGCGCTGCCGAGTTGCGCGGGCAGACATTGGCCGAGCGTATGCGGCGCATGATTGCGATCGCGCATCCGGATTTTCGCGAAGGTCTCGAACGTGCAGCGCATGCACAAATTAAGAATTTGTAGGGCGCAATATCTATTGCGCCGTATTCTTGCAGGTGGCGCAATGGCCTCGACTATTGCGTCTTACGCCAGCAACTTAACAATAATTAACTAAATATTTCAGTGAGGAGAATCGAACGTGCACAACGAATCGCTACAGGCATTTCGCGACAGCGCGCGCGATTTATTGGGGCGCGCGGATCAACTGCAGCGCATTCGTAAACTGCGCGATGCTACACCGCCGTTCGAGCGCGGTATTTGGGCGGAGTTGGCCGATGCCGGCTGGTTATCGATTCTGGTGCCGGAAGCTTACGGTGGGCTCGATCTCGGTTTACGCGAAATTGCGGCGGTGGCTGAACAGATCGGGCAATCGCTATTGCCGGAGCCGTTTATCGGTGCCGGCGTACAGTCGATTGCAGCGTTGTGTGCAGCACCCGACAGCGAGTTGAAAACGCATTTAATCGGCGAGGCGATCAGCGGCCGCCTGTTGCTCGGTTTAGCCTGGCAGGAGCGCCCCGCGCAATTTGATGCCGCCACCCAAAGCACCCGCGCCACGCGCGACGGCGATGCCTGGTGGGTCGACGGCGAAAAGATTTTTGTCGTGCCGGCCACCGGTGCGGATGGCTGGTTGGTGACCGCGCTGGCGGACGATACCGAGTTGTTGCTATGGGTGCCGGCCACTTCGATCGGTTTGACAGTCACCGATGCGCAGCGCGTCGATGGCGGCGCGATGGCGACATTGACGCTGCGCGGCGTGCGCGTGCCGCAAAGCCAGCAGTTGAATGCCGGCGTGGCGGTAGAAATTTCCGTGGTGCTGGCGAACGATGCCGCGCGCATCGCGCAGAGTGCCGAATTGCTCGGCATCGCGCGCAGCGCGTTGGCGTTGATGCTCGATTATTTAAAAACGCGCGAGCAGTTCGGCAAACCGATCGGCAGCTTTCAGGCGTTGCAGCATCGCGCGGTCGATGCGTATATCCAGGTGCAGCTTGCTGCCGCGTGTCTCGAAGAGGTGCTGACCAATATCGAAAACGATATGGCCGCAATGCCGGCACTTGCGGCTCGTGCCAAGGCGCGTTGCGCGCACGCGGCAATTTTTGTCGCGCGTATGGCGATTCAGTTTTACGGCGCGATGGGTTACACCGATGAATGTCCGATCGGTTTTTATTTGAAGCGCGCGTTGGCGCTGGCGGCCTGGCTTGGCAATGCCCCACAAGCGCGGCAGCGTTTTTACGATTTACAGGCCGCGCCGGTGGAGCAGTTGGAAAGCGTCGGCGGTAATCTGGAAGTTCCGCGCGTCGCCGATTGGAATGCGATGTCCGATCAACAGTTCCGCCGCATCGTGCACGAATTTTTTAAACGCGCGTATCCCACGCATTTACGTTTCTGGCCGCGTCGCTTGCGCCTGAGCGAGGCGCGCGACTGGTATCAAACATTGTCGCAACAGGGTTGGCTGGCGCCGTCGTGGCCGCAGCAATACGGTGGTATGGGGCTCGCGCCGGAAAAATTACTGGCCTTTATCGAAGAGGGCGAGCGCTGGGGCGTATGCCGCGTGCCGGACATGGGCATTATCATGACCGGACCGATTTTGATGCGTTACGGCACGCCGGCGCAGCTCGAATATTATCTGCCGAAAATTATTTCCGGCGAACATATCTGGTGTCAGGGCTATTCGGAGCCGAATGCCGGTTCCGATCTCGCCGCGCTGCGAACTGAAGCTGTACTTGAGAATGGCGGCGATGGCGATGATTTTATCGTCAATGGCCAGAAGATCTGGACCACCTGGGGCCACGACGCCACGCATATGTTTATGCTGGTGCGCACCGATAAGACGGTTAAAAAGCAGCAGGGCATCAGTTTCATTCTGGTCGATATGAAAACGCCGGGCATCACCGTGCGGCCGATCGTCGATATCGCCGGCAACGAGGAGTTCTGCGAGGTATTTTTTGACAATGTGCGCGTGCCGCGCGCGAATCTGGTCGGTGCGCTGAACGAAGGCTGGACGGTGGCGAAATCGTTGCTCGGTTTCGAACGAATTTTTGTCGGCTCGCCGAAGCAATCACAGTACGCGCTGCAACAGTTGACGACGCTGGCGCAGGCGCTCGATTTATTTGCGGAGCCGGCGTTTGTCGCACGCTATGCCGAATTGCAGTTGGATGTCATCGATCTCGCTGCCGTGTACGGCGAGTACGCCGATATGATGAAGCGCGGCGAGGAATTGCCGCCGAGCATTTCGATGTTGAAAATCTGGGCCTCGGAAACCTACGCGCGCATCGCTATGGCATTGGTCGAGGCCGCCGACGAATACGGCGCAGAGAAAAATCCGGTGTTATTCGACGGCGAAAAAGTGAGTGTGTTGTCGCCGCTGTTTATTTCCACCGCTGCGACCATTTACGGCGGCTCGTGCGAAATCCAGCGTAATATTATGGCGAAGGCGGTGCTGCAGTTGCCGGGTTAACCTCTCGCCTCCTCTGCGAAGTACCACTGCAGGAGAGCAAGTTTATTTAATATTGAGTTTTAACCGGCACGCAACAATTTCGCAGCGAGTATAAAAATGAAAAATTCACGCTCTCCCTACCGCCGCGCAGATCTACAGCGCGCACTGAGCCCCGACAGCATCGCCATCGTCGGCGCATCGACGCGCGCCGGTTCGTTCGGCGAGCGCTCGCTGAGTAATCTGGCGCGCTACGATGGGCGAATTTATCTGGTCAATGCGAAGTATCAGCAGATCGATGAGCGCCCCTGTTACGCCTCGCTGCGCGCATTGCCGGAAGTGCCGGATTGCGTGGTGATCACGGTGCCGCGCGAAGCGGTCGAGGAAGTGATTCGCGAGTGCGCGGAGCTAGGTGTCGGCGGCGCGATTATTTTTGCGTCCGGTTACGCCGAGACCGCGAAGGCCGAGCGTGTGCTCGAACAAACGCGTCTGACCGAGATTGCGCGCGCTTCGGGTTTGAAAATATTCGGACCTAATTGCATCGGTTGGGTGAATTATCTGCGCGGCGCCTTGGTGTCGTTTTTACCGTACCCGCGCCTCGATACGCCGCGCGAATTGTCGATCGGCCTGGTGAGTCAATCCGGCGCGTTGGCGCAATCGCTGGCGCAGGCGATCGAGCACGGCACTTCGTTCAGTCACGTATTCACTTCCGGTAATTCCTGCGATGTCGATGTCGCCGATCTGGTGGCGTATCTCGCCGACGATCCGGCCTGCAAAGCGATTGCCTGCGTATTCGAAGGCCTCGCCGATCCGCAGCGCATGATCGAAGCTGCCGAATTGTGTTGGCGCCGCAACAAACCCTTGTTGATCAATAAGCTCGCCACCGGCGAGCAGGGCGCGGCGGCAGCGATGTCGCACACCGGTTCGCTGGCAGGTTCGGAAGCTGCGTATCGCGCGATGTTCGAGCGCGCCGGTGCCATCGTCGTCGACAATTTCGAAGCGCTGATCGAGACCACGGTATTCTTTGCGAAAGCGCCGCCGCCGACCGCGCAAGGCGTGGCGGTGATCGCCACCTCGGGCGGTGCTGCCATCATGGCGGCGGACAAAGCGGAGCATCACGGTGTGGCATTGCCGCAGCCGAGCGCTGCGGTGCGCGAAGTTTTGGAAAGTTATATTCCCGATTTCGGCTCGGCGCGCAATCCGTGCGATGTCACAGCGCAGGTGATCAATAATTTGCAATCGCTGGCGACCTGCGGCGATGCGATGTTGTCCGATCCGAATTTCGGCGCGGTGGTGGTGCCGCAACCATTTGCTTACGACACAGCGACACCGCGCATCAAAATATTCAGCGATATCGCGCAGCGCCACGGCAAAATTGCCTGCAATGTCTGGCTCAGCGAATGGCTGGAAGGTCCCGGCGCCAGCGTCTGCGAAAATGATTTACATGTGGCGATGTTCCGCTCGATGGATCGCTGCTTCGCGGCGTTAAAAGCCTGGCATTGGCGTGCGGATAAAAGACGCGCCGATAAGCACTTGATCGAAGGCGATGCACATGTCGCGACGCGCTACGTGGCGGTCTCTGCAGCGGCACCGGCCGCTGCATTAATCGCTGCGACCAGCGCCGGCACACTAACCGAGCGCGAAGCCAAAACCGTGCTGGCGGCTTACGGCGTACCGGTGGTCGGCGAGCGCCTGGTCAACAGCGCCGATGAAGCGGTCACCGCGGCGTTGCACTTGGGGTTGCCGGTGGTATTAAAAGTCGAGTCGGCCGATCTGCCGCATAAAACTGAAGCCGGCGTGATCCGTTTGAATTTGCGCGACGAGCAGTCGGTAC
>DATIED010000621.1:0-4317 GCA_035455965.1 Spongiibacteraceae bacterium | reverse complement strand
CGCTGATCGGCGCCGCGCAGGCTATCGCCGACAGCGGCTTTCATCCCGAGGGCCGCAGCAGCGGCGAGCTGCTCGACGAGGCCGAGCGCCGCATCACGCAAATCACTGAGGATCGTCCGAAGAATGGCGGTCCCGAAGCGGTCAACCCGATTCTCAAACGCGCCGTCGACCGCATCGATCTGCTGTTCAACAGTGACTCCACCATCACCGGTCTCAGCACTGGCTTCACGGAGCTCGACGATCGCACGTCGGGTATGCAGCGCGGCGATTTAATTATCGTCGCGGCGCGGCCATCGATGGGTAAGACCGCGTTTGCGATGAATCTGGTCGAGCATGCGGCACTGCACGGCGATCGTCCGGTCATCGTGTTCAGTATGGAGATGCCGGCCGAGCAATTGATCTTCCGTTTGCTGTCGGCGATCGGTCGTATCGATCAAACCAAAGTGCGCAGCGGTAAACTCGACGACGAGGATTGGCCGAAGCTAAGCGCGGGCGTTAGCAAATTAAAAGATCGGCCGCTGTTTATCGACGACACGCCGGCACTGACGCCGATCGAAGTGCGCGCGCGCACGCGGCGTATCGTGCGCGAGCACGGCGAGCCGGCTTTGATCATGATCGATTATCTGCAGTTGATGCAGGTCGCGGGCAGCACTGACGGCCGCACTGCGGAAATCTCCGAGATTTCGCGCTCGTTAAAAGCGATGGCAAAAGAATTCGATTGTCCGTTGGTGGCGTTGTCGCAGTTGAATCGCGGCGTCGAGCAGCGTCCGAATAAACGTCCGGTGAATTCCGATTTGCGCGAATCGGGCGCGATCGAGCAGGACGCCGACTTGATCATGTTTATCTACCGCGATGAGGTCTATAACGAAGAGTCGCCGGAAAAAGGCGTCGCGGAAATCATTATCGGCAAGCAGCGTAACGGCCCGATTGGTACCGCGCGGCTGGCGTTTATCGGCAAGTATGTGCGCTTCGATAATCTGGCGATGGGCTATGCAGGGGGTGGCGATCAGTATTGATCGCGCTTTGCCTGCTTCGATTAATTTCCTCCTCTGAAGGGGCGCCATGGGGTAGGTCTTTTTCGAGATTCCTCGTGGTGCTTCCAGTCTGTGCCATTCGTCAATGTAGATTGCTTCCGCTTTCTAGCGGTGACCGATTCGTTTCGAGTGTCCGGTCACCATTGACCTACATATCTCGAAAAAGACCTACCCCATGTCACCCCGTCACGCGCATACCCAGTTCCATGTGCAGTGGCGCTAGCTAAAAAATAAACAGAAAAGTAAAAATATCGAAGCCACGATGATCGAACACTTCATGCATGACGGTGCGGTGGTCGGTAGTTTTTTTCCGGACCTTGTGGACGTGGTCAGACCGGACGGGAAATAGATGGAGGCCTTCGTCTCGCAGGTTATAGAAACTGCTTTGAAGGCAGCACGGTGCGACTTGAGGCACGCGGTCCGGAAAAAAAGCTACCGGCTGGCGCGCCCCGGAACCACAGAAGCTTAAAGGTGTGGCCACGGGTTTAATTATCAGAGGTGGTAATTTCTTTGCCAGTTTCCTGAGTCCGCTGCATAAAGCGCGAAAAGAAAATTCCCGCTTCGTACAACAGCCACATCGGCACCGCCATTAAAGTCTGCGACAACACATCCGGCGGGCCCAGCAGCGCGCCGGCGATGAAACAACCGACGATTACATAGGGCCGCTTGGCCTTCAGTGCCTCGGGCGTGGTGATGCCCGACCATACCAGCAGTACCGTCGCGATCGGGATTTCAAAAATCGAACCGAATGCCAGCAGCATCTTCAGCGCCATATCCAGAAATTTGGTGATATCCGGCGTGTAAGCGACACCGGCCGGTGCGATGCGGCTGAAGAAACCGAAGATCAGCGGAAACGCGACGTAGTACGCGAACGCCATGCCTAAATAAAATAATAAGACGCTGGAGACAAACAGCGGAATTGCAAAACGTTTTTCGTGTTTATACAGACCGGGCGCGATAAAACTCCAGATTTGATACAGCAGAAACGGCAGCGCCAGTAATATCGAAACCACCAGCGTCAGTTTGAACGGTGCAAAAAAAGTGCTGGTGACATCGGTGGCGATCATGCTGGTGCCGGCGGGCAACAGTTTGCGTAGCGGCTCGGAAAAAAATTCGTAGATATGATTGCTGAAATACAGGAGCGAACAAAGTATCGCGCCGACCACCATCAGGCTGCGCAATAAGCGTTTGCGCAGCTCGGTGAGATGCGCGACCAGCGGCAATGCCGGATCGTCCGGGTTCGAGTCACTCATGATGGGCGATGATTGTGTTCCGGTTCAGGCGCGCCCGCTTCATTTTGAATCAGCGGCGCGTGGGTCGGTTCCGCGTGGGTTGTATTCGTTAGCGCTGGTGTGGGGGTTGGTTGTGTCGCAGCCTGCGGGAATGGCTCCATCGGTACGGTGGAGTGACCGGTGTCGATGTTGCTCTGGAGGCTATTCTGCACATCGCGGGGCAGCTGGCTCAAATCCTGTTGAGTTTTGCGCAAATCGTTGTGCACTTCTTTCAAGCTATCCATGATGCCTTGATTGTGGATGTCGCGCTTGAGCTCGTCCATGCCAACCTCGCGCTCGATCTCGCTGCGAATGTGATTGAACGAGCGACGCAATTTACTCAGCCATAAACCGGCGGTGCGCACGACTTCCGGCAGCTTTTCCGGGCCGAACACGACCAGGCCGACGATAAGGATCAGCACTAACTCCGAAAAGCTGACATCGAACATCGCTGCGCCTTACCCGGATCAGGACTTGGACTGGTGATCGGGTTGTTTGACGTGTTCAGCCTGGCCTTCGATCACGGGGTTGGCGAGATTTTTGGGCTCGATCGGCGCATCGACGCTTTTGTCTTTATCGTCGTCGCCCATATTCTTTTTAAAGCCTTTGATCGCCGCGCCCAGATCGCCGCCGAAATCCTTGAGCCGCTTGGTGCCGAATAACATGAAGACGATTGCCAGGATAACTAATAACTCGCCTAATCTGCCCATTTCCCTGTCTCCTAATGAAGATGCTCTGTGAAGCGTCTCGGTAAAGGTTGTATCTCTGTGCGCTTAATCGATTAAGGATTGCGAGCGGCTTTTTCCGCAAGGCCGGAGAGATCGAAGCGGCGCTCCAATTCGCTCAGCACGGCGCGATAGTCTTCGCCGACATGCGACAACATCACGAGAGTATGAAACCACAGATCGGCGGTTTCATAAATCAGCGGTTGATTGTCGCCGCTAAGCGCGGCATCTTTCGCAGCAATAATAGTTTCTGCACACTCCTCGCCGACCTTTTTTAGAATTTTATTCAGGCCTTCCTGATGGAGTTTCGCGACGTACGAGCTATCGGTTGCGGTGCTGTGTTTGCGTTGCTCCAAAACTTGAGTCAACTGCGACAATACGGTATCGACTGGCGTAGTACCAGCTGAGGTAGTACCAACTGACTTAGTACCAACTGAGTTAGTACCGTCTGAATTTGTATCGAATGGTGCGCGATCGGGCATTACATTCACCGGTAGATTTCATCGGGATTTTTTAACACGGGCTCTACCGTCTGCCATTGGCCGTCGCGCAGCACGCGAAAGAAGCAGCTGCGGCGACCGGTATGACAGGCGATACCGCCCAACTGATCGATGCGCAACACTACCACATCGCCGTCGCAGTCGAGGCGCACTTCGCGCAGCGTCTGTACATGGCCGGATTCTTCGCCCTTGTACCACAACTTGGCGCGCGAGCGCGACCAATATACCGCGCGGTTTTCGCGCACTGTCAGCGTCAGCGCCTCGCGATTCATCCAGGCCACCATCAGGATATCGCCGGACTCGGCATCCTGGGCGATGGCCGGAATCAACCCGTCGGCATCCCAATGGACTTCATCGAGAAAACGACTATCGAGCGAGTCGGCTTCGAGAGAAGCGCCGGTTTGAGTGGCGGATGAGTTCGGTGTTGCGTCGGACATGCTGGATCGGTCGCTGACAAACGGATTGCCATTATGGCACAGCCGGTTTATTTCGCAGTTGTTTCAGTGGATTCGCAGTGGATTCGCAATAGTTTCGCAGTGGATGCGCGGCCCGCTGCGCTGGCTAGCGGCGCAGCAACAGTAACGCGGCGATTGCCAATCCCGCCCAGCTGGCGGCGGGCAATAGCGCCAGGCGTTGCACGATTTCCGGCGAGCCGTACGCGATACTGGCGACAATCAGGATTAGTGCGGCGACTTTGGTGCCGTGGCGCCTGCGGGGCGCGATGACAATCGGGGTCGCGACGGGTGGTGCGGCCAGCGGTGGATTCGCTAAACGATTGAGCAGTTGA
>DATIED010000620.1:0-2042 GCA_035455965.1 Spongiibacteraceae bacterium | reverse complement strand
CACCGACCGCGACCATCGCGAACATCACCGACGCATCGCAATCGATCGAGCCCACGTATCAAAATTTATATGTGAAATCGAATTTGTCCGGCGAGTTCACCGTGGTGAATCCGTACCTGGTACACGACCTGAAAAAGCGCGGCCTGTGGGACGCGGTGATGGTCAACGATCTCAAATATTTCGACGGCAGCGTGCAACAGATCGATCGCATTCCGCAGGACTTGAAAGCGCTGTACGCGACCGCATTTGAAGTAGAGCCGCGCTGGCTGGTCGATGCCGCCAGCCGCCGTCAGAAATGGATCGATCAGGCGCAATCGTTGAACCTGTATATCGCCGGCGCATCGGGCAAAAAACTCGACGTGACCTATCGCATGGCGTGGTATCGCGGTTTGAAAACCACGTATTACCTGCGCGCGTTATCGGCTACCAGCACCGAGAAATCCACCGTCACCACCGGCTCGTTGAATGCCGTATCGAGCGCCAGCGCTTCGATGGGTGCGGCCAGCGCAGCCGAATTTTCGCAGGCTGCCGACGTGCCGAACGCGTGCTCGATCGACAATCCCGATTGCGAAGCGTGTCAGTAGCGATCGTTGCATTCGCTCCCGCGCCAGCGGGAGCGAGAATAATTAAAACCCATTAGGCAAGACCTAACGGGTGAGAGTAGAGGCGAAGAGATATGATGAATTGGGAAGAATACAACTCGGAAGATCCCATTCCGGCGGCGGTTAAAACCAATACCTATGCAGAGCAGAATCAAGCGACACCTGCCGCATCGGCGAATGAGCCCGCGCAGATTTACGCGGACACCGCAGCACAACAAAAATCCGCCGAGCGCGCTGCAGTCGACAATACCGCCAATGCGCAAACGCATCACGAGCCCAGCGTCGCTGATCGCGAGATCGCCGAGCGCGCGCGCGCCGCGCTCGCCGAACTCGATGCCGCACCCGGTCTCAACGAATTGGAAATGGGCGCCGCTCGTTTACTGGTCGACGACAAGCGCATGATCAATTGCCGCTCCGATCTCAATCAACTGGTGCCGTTCAAATATGATTGGGCATGGCAAAAATATCTCGACGGCTGCGCCAACCACTGGATGCCGCAAGAAGTAAATATGACCGCCGACATCGCCACCTGGCGCAGCGCCGACGGCCTCACCGAGGACGAGCGCCGCATTGTGATGCGCTCGCTCGGCTACTTCTCCACCGCCGATAGTCTGGTCGCCAACAATTTAGTGCTGGCGATCTACCGCCATATCACCAACCCCGAGTGCCGCCAGTATTTATTGCGCCAGGCCTTCGAGGAAGCGATCCATACGCACGCCTATCAATACTGCGTCGAATCGCTCGGCATGGACGAAGGCGAAGTCTTCAACATGTATCGCGAAATTCCCTCGGTCGCGAAAAAAGCCGCCTGGAGCCTGAGCCACACGCACGCGCTGAACGATCCAAACTTCAAAACCGGCACCTTCGAAAGCGACCAGGAATTGCTGCGCAATTTGATCGGCTTCTACGGCGTCACCGAAGGCATCTTCTTCTACTGCGGTTTCACACAGATTCTATCGATGGGCCGGCGCAACAAAATGACCGGCGTCGCCGAACAGTTCCAATACATTCTGCGCGACGAATCGATGCATTTGAATTTCGGCATCGACGTGATCAACCAGATCAAACTGGAAAACCCACACCTGTGGACCGAAGAGTTCCAGCGCGAAGCGGTGCAGATGATCGTCGAAGGCACCGAGATCGAAGTGCAGTACGCGCGCGACAGCATGCCGCGCGGCGTGCTCGGCATGAACGCCGCGATGATGGAGGACTACCTGCACTTCATCGCCAACCGCCGCCTGAATCAGCTCGGCCTGCCCGAACAATTCCCCGGCGCGCAGAATCCATTCCCATGGATGAGCGAAATCATGGACCTGCGCAAAGAGAAAAACTTCTTCGAAACCCGCGTAACGGAATACCAGACCGGCGGCGCGCTGAGCTGGGAGTGATCTGCAAACGGCCGCGCATCACCAGCGATGTAGCGGCCGTTTTTTTATAAGC
>DATIED010000619.1:0-4555 GCA_035455965.1 Spongiibacteraceae bacterium | reverse complement strand
GCAACTGCTCGAATACGCCAGCGAAATTTCGCCGAACGCAATATTGCGCCAACAGAAGCTGGCGGACCTCAGCGAACATACCGGCGATTGGGAGCGCGCCGAGAAGGCGCATCGCAAAGTGATGAAGCTCGGTGCCAACTCATGCTACGAATCGCCGGATAACTATTTTAATTTGGTGCGCTGTATCTCTTCGCAGATTCGCATGACCGAGAAGAAAGATAATAAGCGCGTCAAGGATGCCGAAGAAGTATTGGATCGCGCACGCCGCCGCTATCGCGACGACCCGGCGGTGCGCCTGCAAACCGATTTACTGAATGCGGGCGTATATGCAGATGCTGGTCAGCCCGAGGAATCGCGCAAACGTATCGAAGCCCTGGCACCCAAGCTCAGTGCAAATAGCACAAGCACCAACCCCTCGCCCGAAGTCAGCTTAGAACTGGTGCGCTGCTATCAAGCCATGGGCGATAGGGACCAAGCTCAGACACTATTGCGTGAACTTGCCGAGCTGTACCCCGACGATGAAAACATAGGCAAGGAAATCGATCGCCTGTCGGATGAACCGCTATCGAAAAAGGGGAAAGAAGAGGCGGTGGAGCTCAACCGACGCGGCAAAGAATTATTATCGAACCAAGAATATCCGCAGGCGATTTCGTTGTTCAGCGAAGCGCTGCGCCACTACCCGAACAATATCGCGGTGAAACTCAATCTGTTATTGGCATTGATCCGCGAAATGGATAGAAATGGCAGCGATGAAAAACAACTGACGCGCGCCGAGCAGGTTATTCATTCCATCGATACGCTACAGGAAGATCATCCGCTGCACGATCGGTTTCACACACTGTGGGAATATGTCGAGCAACTGCGCGAACAATTGACGGAGGACGACGATGAGTGAGGATTCTTCGTTCGCAGTGTTGCTGGCATCATCGGTGCACGATATCAAAAACTCGCTGGCGATGCTGCTCGATACGCTCGATGGCGTAGTGCAGACCACGCCGATCACCAACGACCAGCAGCGCAATCAATTCGCCACCCTGCGCGGCGAAGCGGCGCGCATCAACAATTCGCTAATGTACCTGCTCGGTCTGTATCGCATGCAGAAAAATCAACTCCCGCTGCAGATTCAAGAGGTCTATGTCGCCGACTTTCTGGAGGAGCAAATCGCAGCTAACGATCTGCTTTTTTCGATTCGCGAGCTACAGGTGACCAGCACTTGCGATCAGCAACTCACCGGTTATTTCGATCCTACGCTGGTCGGCGGCGTTATCAACAATGTACTGGTCAATGCGGCCCGCTACGCCAGGAAAAATATCGAGCTCAGCGCCACGCGCTCCGCTCAAAACGAGCTATTGATCGAAGTGCGCGACGACGGCCAGGGCTTCCCACCCAAAATGATAGAGTCGATGGAAAATCAACACCGCGGCATCGATTTTATCAGCGGCAGCACCAATCTCGGCTTATATTTCGCCGGAGAAGTCGCCCACATGCATCGACGCGGCGAGCAGCACGGCAGCATTGCATTGAGCAATCTTGAAACCGGCGGCAGCTGTTTTCATTTACTGCTGCCGTGATTTCCGGCGACTATGATTTTCGGCTATGCCGGTATTTGGGCCGGTATCTCGCGCACTAGTACCGCATCGACGCCATCCGCCGCAAGAATATCGGATAGCACCACTACCTTTTCGCCCGCTTTTAATAATCCTGCCTCGCGCAAATGCGCAAACGCTTCGGCCAAGGTTAGCTCTGGGTCCTCATAACTGCCGATTTGGTAAGCGCGCGTACCATAATTGAGCGCCAATTGCTGACAGGTATTCGCATCGCTGCTGAATGCAAAAATAGTCGGCCGCCGCGGTCGGCAGTTAGCGACGTAATTGGCCATCAGACCGCGCCGCGTAATCACCACGATGCCATTCACTTTCAACGCCTCCGCCAATTGCACCGCGCTGGCAGCCATATGCTGTTTATCGATATCGACGTTCAAACACTCGCAGAAACGCAGCCCCGTAGTGCGTTCTGCCTCTGCGGCGATGCGGTCGAGAAATTCGACGCAGCGCACCGGATATTTGCCGACCGTGGTTTCGCCGGACAACATAATTGCATCGACCTCTTCGTAAACGGCGTTGGCGACATCGGTAACTTCGGCGCGAGTCGGCATCGGATTGACGATCATCGATTCCAACAGATGCGTGGCAACGATCACGCGCTTACCCTTCTCTGCACAGAGCCGTACGATATTGCGCTGCACGTTGGGCAGCTGCTCGATGAGAATCTCCACCCCCAAATCGCCGCGCGCCACCATGATCGCATCCGCGGCATCGACGATGCTTTCAATATTGCGCACGCCTTCCTGATCCTCGATCTTGGCGATGATTTTTACGGTTTCGGCAGCGTGTCTCTGCAATAAGTCCCACAACTGCCGCACGTCATTGGCTTCGCGCACAAACGATAGCGCCACGTAATCGATACCATGTTTGATACCGAAAATAATATCGCGCTCGTCTTTTTTGGTGATCGCCGGCAGATTCACTTTGATACCCGGTAAATTTACATGGCGCCGGCTTTTCAAAGTACCGCCATCGACCACGCGACAGCGTAGCGAACGCGCCGACTTCTCCAATACTTCCAGGTTTATCAGGCCATTGTCGACGCTGATGCGGTGGCCAACCTCAACCGTCTGCAATAAATCCTCGTAATGAATTTGAAACGAGGTCTCTTCGACATTGGCATCGGAACGCACATTGACGGTGACAACATCGCCGTCGCGCAACTCCAAATCGTGGCGTAGCGTACCGGTTCTAATCTCGGGACCCTGCGTATCCAAAATGGTCGCCAGCGGATACGGCAGACGTTTATTCAGCTGTTTGATGGCGGCGATTACGCGCGCGTGCGATTCGTGCGTACCGTGCGACATATTCAAGCGCACAATGCCCATGCCGGCCTCCGCTAACCGCGCGAGAATTTCGATATTGTCAGTCGCCGGGCCGATCGTACAAATAATTTTGGTCTTCCGCACTGCTGGGCTCCTTACCGGGTTTCTTACCGGATTCTTTACGGGATTCCTTAACTACAGCGATAATCCAAACACGCCGACTCCGCTCTAAATGTAGTTCACTCCAACGCCATCGACACGCTCTACCCCAACGCTTGACAACGCAGCGCGCGCGCTCCTATCGTGCGCGCCCATACGCCCCATCAAACGCTCGCTCCAACGCATCGCCAGCCTGGAATCAGTAAAGTGACAGCATCGAAGAACCAAGACCTTGTGGAAAATAGCGCATATACGGAAAAGAAAGCGTTTTACGGCGGGCTGCTGACCATTTACGGTCGCAAGCCGGTGCTGGAGGCATTGCAGGATGCCAGCTTACCGATTCACTGCCTGCATCTCGCCGACAGCAATAAGCCTGGCGGCATCCTGCGCGATATCGAAGCGCTGGCCACACAGCGCCAGACCACTATCAAATACCACAGTAAAGTCGAGCTATCCCGCATTTCGAAAAACAGCCGCGAGGATCAGGGTGTCGCGATCGATCTGCAGTTGCCGCGCTATCAGCGCCTCGAACAGTTTTTGCAGTCGCAGCAACCGATTGCCAATATGCGAATCATCGCCGTCGATCGCATCACCAACCCACAGAATCTCGGCATGTTGATTCGCTCAGCCTGCGCCGGTGGCGTCGCGGCAGTACTGATACCGGACAAAGGTAGCGCGCCGCTATCGCCACTGGTGATCAAAGCCAGCGCCGGCGCATTATTTAAATGTCCGATCGTGCGCTGCGGCGAATTAACAACCGCGCTCGCGCTGCTGCAACAGCGCGGTTTTCAGATCGGTATATTGTCGTCGCATGCGAGCCAGAATTTGTTCGAGCTGCCGAAAACGACGGCGCGGGTTTATGTACTGGGTAACGAAACCGAGGGCGTATCGAGGGAGGTGATGGATATCGCCGATGTGAAAATCAATATCCCGATGGCCAACGCGGTGGAGTCGCTAAACGTCGCGGTTACCGCTGCCCTATTGGCCTATTATGGTTAGGTAGCCTATTACGGCCAGGCCGCGCATTACACAGAAGAAAGCGATCAGCGCCGCCAGCGCTCAAGCGCAGCGCTATCGCTTGTCCGAGCATCCAGCCAGCGTGATTCTCCAACCGCGGTAAACTCCTTTTTCCAAAACGGCGCCTGCGTCTTTAAATAATCCATGATCATGTCGCAGGCGGCAAACGCAGCGTCGCGGTGACGACTACTGACTCCGACAAATACAATCTGACTGCCGATATCCAGACGACCGATACGATGAATGACTCTCGCACCCAGCAGGGGCCAGCGCTGTTCGGCCTGCTCGATAATGGCTGCGATACTTTTTTCGGTCATGCCCGGATAATGTTCAAGCTCCAACGCAGTCACTGTATCGCCTTCGTTCTGCGCGCTGACAATACCGATAAAACTCGCCACGGCGCCGACTTCCCGGCTTTGTTCGCGCAGATATTTCAGCTCGATACCGACATCGAAATCGTCGGCCTGGATACGGACTTTATCGCTCATGCTCAACCCCCGGTAACCGGCG
>DATIED010000618.1:0-5862 GCA_035455965.1 Spongiibacteraceae bacterium | reverse complement strand
TGGCGCGGTGCGCGCCGCGCTGGCCAATCAATTGCAGCGATCGGTAAATATTTTTCTCGGCTCGGTGCTTTCCACGATCGGTCTCACGGTACCGGCGATCGTACTCATCAGCAGTTTCACAGGGCAGGGTATCGAATTGGGGCTGCAACATACCGATTTGATGATGCTATTGCTGACTTTGACGGTAAGCCTGGTAACCTTCTCCAGCGGTCGCACCAATATTCTGCAGGGCGTTGTGCATTTGGTATTGTTTTCCGCGTATTTATTCCTGATCGTGCAGAATTAGCAGCGGCATGCGGATGCCTGTGAACTTGCATCGATATTTACGATCCGAACTATGTCTTGTCCCTTACTGCGCAGAGGACATTCGCTCGCTAGTGTGGTCTTTTCTTGTGAGTAATGCGCGACGTCACGACAGCGGTATACGGAATTTCACGAGGCCTTAACAATCTGCCTTACTCATCAGCGCAACAGGAGGATGTTATGCGATCCATGCAATCGGCACTGGTTTCGATTCTACTCTCGATTACTGCAGCCCCAACCTTGAATGCAGCCAATAATCCTGCTGCAGTCGATCAATCATTACAAACTGTGTTAGCCGGCTCGTGGCGCTCCGACGATAATCGCGCGCGCGATCGCTTTCGCCATCCGGCGGAAACGCTGACTTTTTTAAAGGTTGGCAGTAGGGATACCGTGATCGAGATAACACCGGGCGCGGGTTGGTATGCGGAGATTTTGGCGCCGTTGCTGCAAGCGCAAGGACATTATATTGCCGCAGTCGCCGCACCGGATTCCGTCGCGCCGGAACAGCGCGAGTACCAACTTAAGAACCGCGACAAGCTGGCGGATAAATTTGCTGCCGATAAAGTGCGTTTCGGCGCGGCGAAGATCGTCGAGTTCGATACGCAGGCCCCGGTGCTGGGCGCACCGAATAGCGCCGATGTCGTGCTGACTTTTCGCAATGTGCATAACTGGGTGGCCAATCGCACCGAAGCGGCCTATTTCAAGGCATTTTATGCCGTGCTGAAACCGGGTGGCATACTCGGCGTGGAGGATCATCGGGCGCCACAAGGCGCTGCGTTAAATACCGAGAGCGGTTATCTGCCCGAGGACATGGTCATTAAATTAGCGACCGATGCGGGCTTTAAACTCGATGCAAAAAGCGAAATCAATGCCAACCCAAAGGATACTAAAGACTATCCAAAGGGTGTGTGGACGCTACCGCCGACTTTGCGTTTAGGCGAGCAGGATAAGGAGAAGTATCTGGCGATCGGCGAGAGCGACCGCTTCACATTGCGTTTCGTTAAACCGGGGAAATAATTGTTGTTGGTTGTTGGTTGTTGGTTGTTGGTTGTTGGTTGTTGGTTGTTGGTTGTTGGGGCATTCGATGGCAGCGAGCTTGACAGCTCGACGACCGAATGCTCTTTTCAAAACATCGGAAGCGTGCTCGGTAATATTGCGTAACATTAGAGAGCGATAACATCGAAAGTAGCTAACGGGAAAGCACTGCTGATATCGATCCATACAAAGAAGTTTTGAAAAGAGTATCGGTCGGCGGGCTTACTGCCGAATGTCAGTTGTCAGTTACAAAATATTCAATAGCAGCATGCTTGCCTGCCAGATGACAAAATGCTCTTTTCAAGGTCTCTAGTTGACACTACCAATTATTATCAATGCGCACCGCCTGCATCCACGACGGCGGCGCCATTTCTGACCGGACGCGATAGCCAGATAAAGCCGATCAATACAAAAAATAATATCGACGAGGCCCAAAATATATCGTTGATGCCCAACACGCCGGCCTGTGTCGAAATAGTGAGATCGAGCAATCGATGCGATTGCTCGGCATCGACGCCTAGCGCCGCGATATTCTGATTGCTTTGATCGAATAGAGGATTGTAGATATTCGCGGCTTCAGTGAGCTGCGCATGGTGCACCGAGCTGCGACGATCCCAGAGTGTGGTGGCGATCGACGAACCAAATCCACCGAGCAACATCCTGCAAAAATTCGCGAGGCCGGACGCCGCCGGTATTTTCTCCGGCGGCAGCCCCGATAAAATAATCGCCGTGAGCGGTACAAAGAATAATGCCATCGGTACGCCCTGCAGCACGGTCGGTATCATTAGCGTCGTTATATCGACGCCTGCCGTGAAGTGCGATCGCATAAAAAATACCAGCGCGAAAGTCGCAAAGCCGGCCGTGGCGACCCAGCGCGGATCCCATTTGTTTAAATTTTTACCGACGATAGGCGTGAGCAGAACCGCGAATAAGCCGACCGGCGCAAGTACCCAGCCGGCGTCGGTGGCGGTGTAGCCCATCTGAGTTTGCAGCCACAAGGGTAATATCACCAGATTGCCGAAAAACGTGCCGTAGGCCAGCGAGAACGCAATCACGCCGGTCCAGAAGTTGCGGCGTTTAAAGAGCGTTAAATCGACCACCGGATGTTTCTCGTTCAACTCCCAGATCAGGAAAAATACCAGGCCGATAAATGCACTGATCGCCAGCAGGGTGATTGTGCTCGAATTAAACCAGTCGAGCTCCTTGCCTTTATCGAGCATGATTTGCAGCGAGCCTACCCACAACACCAGCAATGCCAGACCGACGCCGTCGATCGGCAATTTGTGGGTGACCGATTCGCGCGTGCGGTACAACTTCCAGATTACATAGGCCGCGCCTAAACCGATCGGAATATTGATGAAGAAAATCCATGGCCATGAATAATTATCGGAAATCCAGCCGCCGAGAATCGGTCCGAGCACCGGTGCGATCAAGGTTGTGATACTCCAGATACCGAGCGCCGTGCCGCTTTTTTCCTTCGGATAACTATTCAACAATAGCGCCTGCGACAGCGGAATCATTGGTCCCGCGACTGCACCTTGCAACACGCGCGCGGCGATCAGCAATTCGATGCTCGGCGCGAACCCGCACAGCGTCGATGCGATCACAAACAGTAGTACCGACGATACAAATAAGCGCACTTGGCCAAAGCGTTGCGTCAGCCAACCGGTCAAGGGTACCGAAATCGCATTCGCGACCGCGAACGATGTGATAATCCACGTGCCCTGGTTCGGAGAGACACCCATATCGCCGGCGATCGCCGGAATCGATACGTTGGCGATCGATGTATCCAGCACATTCATAAAGGTGGCGAGCGCCAACGCTACCGAGCCCAGCATTAATTGCGAGCCGTGCAGTGGCGGTGGTGCGGCCGTAGTTGAAGTCGATGCAGTTGAGGCTGCGCTTTCCGCCATGATTTAAGCTCTTAACAAGGCGAGCTCAAGCGACGAGTTCGCGAGTGAAATCGTTGCTGACGCGATTATTGCGCTATCGCCACGCTATGCGAATGAGTCGCTTGACGCGCAATGCTGGATTGCTTTTTCGGCGCTGTATTCGGTTTGCCTTCGTCGACGCTTGTGCCCCGATTGGCGGCGATAATTTTCCGCACCAGAGCGTCGGCTTCATGGTCGAGCTTGGTGTACACCGCCGTTTGATAAACCGGCGCGCTGGGTTGAGCCGCAGCGAGTTGTTGGCCGCTCTGATCTTTAATGTTCACCTCGGCAACAATCGATAAGCCGATGCGCAATGGATGTTCCTTCAGTTCTTGCGGATCGAGTTGTATTTTGACGGGTACGCGCTGTACCACCTTGATCCAATTACCGGTGGCATTTTGCGCCGGCAGTAAACTGAACGCGCTGCCGGTGCCGGCGGATAAGCCGACCACTTTGCCGTGATAGGTCACCTTGCCGCCGTAGATATCGGCTTTGATGGTTACCGCTTGGCCGATACGCATCCGCGCCAATTGCCCTTCTTTAAAGTTTGCATCGACCCATACCTGCTCGAGCGGAATAATCGCCATCAGCGGATTGCCGGGCGCCACCCGTTGGCCGACCTGTACCGAACGCTTCGCGATGAAGCCGCTTACCGGTGCCGGAACAGCCGCGCGCTGAAAAGCGAGATAGGCCTCGTGCACTTTAGCCGCCGCTTGCTTGACGTTGGGGTGATTGTCGATATCGGTGTTATCGGTGAATGCTTTATTGGATGCCAGTTTTTCTTTAGCGGCGAGCAGGTCCGCTTGCGCGCCGGTTAAAGCATTTTCCGCGTGATTTAATTCTTCGTACGAAACCGCGCCCGTGTCGGTCAGGCTGCGACGACGTTTTAAGTCGGCCTGCGCTTTGCTGACCTGGCTTTGCGCGAGTTCCACATTGGCGGCCAGCGAAGCATTGGTGGTAAACAGCGAGCGTACCTGACGCACTGTCTGGCCGAGCGCCGCTTCGGTTTGTTCGAGCGCGACTTTGGCATCGGCTTTATCGAGCAAGACTAAATCGTCGCCAGCATTGACGAAATAAGTATCGTCGGCCTTGATCGCCACCACGGTACCAACGATCTGCGGCGTCACCTGCACCACATTGCCGGCCACGTATGCGTCGTCGGTATCCTGATAGAAGCGTGCGTCGAGCAACCAATAGGCGCCGTAAATAACACCGAGCGTCGCGAAGATGGCTGCGGCGATAATCAAACCTTTCTTGCGCTTGCCGTTTTGCGGAGCTTCTGCTGTTTGGGTAGTGGTTTCGGTTGCCATGATTTGTTCCTCTTTAAATCCGCGCGCATTTTTGCGTAGCGTGCTTACCAATTTGTTGGAGCCATGCCATCAGCGTTTCGCGACGTGCTCTGCTTGCGCCTCGAAGCCGCCGCCCAAGGCTTTAATTAAATTCACCTGTAAATCGATGGCGCGAGCATTCAGCTCGGTGCCGAGTTGCTCCTGTGCCAATACCAGCGTTTCCGCACTGAGCACGTTGAGGTAGTTGCCGAGCCCCGCCCGATAGCGCTGCGTCGCCAAATCCAGCGCGCTGCGTGCGACTTCGAACGCAGCCCGTTGTTCGCGCTGGCGCACCTGCAGCCATTTCAATGCATTTAATTGATCGGCGACATCGCGCAAGGCATCGGTCAAGGTTTGGTCGTAGGTGGCGACCGCACTGTCGTAGGCTGCGTATTTGCCTTTCAGGTTCGCGCGCAATTTACCGCCGGCGAAAATCGGCAGACGAATCGCCGGGCCGACGCTATAGGTCTCGCTGCTATCGCGCGTAATGTTGTCGAGGCCGAGGCTGTAATAGCCGATAAAGCCGCTGAGATTCACGTTCGGATAAAATTGTGCCTTGGCCACATCGGTGTCGCGCTGGGCCGCTTCCACGCGCCAGCGCGCGGCGACGATATCGGGGCGCCGCCCCAATAGATCGAGCGGTAGATTAGCCGGTAAATGTGCGGTGTTTGCGCTCGTTTGCGCCAGCTGTGGACGTTGAATCGATAAGCCTCGATCGGGACCTGCGCCCAGTAACGCCGCCAGGGCATTGCGATTGGCGCCGATCGCCTCATCGATCTGCGCGAGTTGGCCGCGCAGCGCCGGCAATTGCGCCTCGGCTTGTTTGAGTTCCGCCTTGCTGTCGATGCCGGCATCGAGGCGTTGTTTGGTCAGCGCAAAAATACTATCGCGCTGCTGCAGCGTTTGCGTGGTTACATCGCGCAAGTCGTACAGGCGTTGCAATTCGATATAGGTTTTTGCCAGCGCGCTGGTCAGCATCAATTTAGCGCTTTGCTGTTCGGCCTCGGCTGCTTTCTGCGTGGACACAGCCGCTTTTACGCCATTGCGATTCTTGCCCCAAAAATCCAATTCGTACGATGCATTGATTTGCAACGTATTGTTAAATACGGAAGAGCCTCCAAACGGCGGTGGAAATTCCCAGTTTTCGCTGAAGTGTTGATACTGCACATCGGCTGCGCCATCGATCTGCGGATAAAGTGCGGAGCGTGCAGTGCCGGTAAATGCCTGCGCCGCTTTGACACGCGCGGCGGCGGCATCGAGCGAAG
>DATIED010000617.1:0-5011 GCA_035455965.1 Spongiibacteraceae bacterium | reverse complement strand
TTACCGAGTTCAGTGCCGGTACGGCGATGGACGAGCCCAATCTGCCGGCGCTGATCGCCCGCATCGAGGCCTTGCAGAAGCCGGTGGTTGCCGCCGTGAATGGCGCTGCGCTCGGTGGCGGCTGCGAATTCGCGCTTGGTTGTCACTATCGCGTCGGTATCGCCGGTCTGCAGATCGGCCTGCCGGAAGTGAATTTAGGCATTCTGCCGGGAGCCGGCGGCACGCAGCGTCTGCCACGCTTGATCGGCGCGGCGTCGGCATTGGATATGATCGTCAGCGGTAAACCGATGAAATCCGAAGCGATCGCCAAGCTCGGCTTCTTCGATCGCATCGTAGAGGACGATGTCGTTGCAGCTGCGGTGCAGTTTGCGGAAGAGATTTTGGCCAAGGGTGGGCAGTGCCCGCGTCTGTGCGAGCGCAGTGTCGCAGCGGAATCGATGCCCGGCGGCGCCGAGGCATTTTTTGCCGCCGCGCGCACTAAGATCGCCGCCGCTTCGAAGAACTTCCCATCGCCGTTGAAATGTCTCGAGGCCGTCGAAGCGTCGGTGTCGCAGCCGTTCGAGCAGGGCATGCAGACCGAGTTGAAGTTAGTGACCTGGCTGATGGCGACGACCGAATCTCGCGCCCTGGTGCATGCATTTTTTGCCGAGCGCGCTGCCAACAAAATCGCCGACGTAGCGGATAATACCGCGCTGCGGCCGATGAAAAGCGCCGCGGTAATCGGCGCCGGCACGATGGGCGGCGGTATTGCCATGGCGTTGATCAACGCTGGCATTCCTGTGACTTTATTGGAAGTTAAACAGGATGCGCTGGAGCGCGGTCTCGGCGTCATTCGTAAAAACTACGAGAATTCGGCGAAAAAAGGCCGCATGACGGACGCGCAGGTCGAGCAGCGTATGGGTTTGATTACGCCGACCCTGGCGTACACCGATCTCGCCCAGGCCGATATCGTTATCGAAGCGGTGTTCGAGGACATGGGCGTCAAGGAAAAAGTATTCAACACGCTCGATGAAGTCATGAAGCCCGGCGCGATTCTGGCCTCTAATACCTCCATGCTCGATCTGAATAAAATCGCCTCGTTCGTCAAGCGTCCGCAGGATGTGATCGGTACCCACTTCTTCTCGCCGGCCAACGTCATGCGCCTGCTGGAAATCGTGCGCGGCAAAGTTACCGCGCCGGACGTGCTGGCAACCACCATGCAGTTGTCGCGCAAAATCGGCAAGGTCGGTGTAGTGGCCGGCGTCTGCGATGGCTTTATCGGCAATCGCATGATCGAGCAGTATTTCCGTCAGGCCTATTTCCTGTGCGACGAAGGCGCGTTGCCGAAACAGGTCGACGCTGCGCTGGAAGCCTGGGGCATGTCGATGGGACCGTTCCGGATGCTCGATATGGCTGGCCTGGATGTCAGCTGGTCGGTGCGCAAACGCCGCTATGTCGAAATGCCGGAAATGAAATATTCGGGTTGGGTCGATCGCATCTGCGAACTGGGTCGTTTCGGGCAAAAAACCAATGCTGGTTTCTATCGCTACGAAGCGGGCAATCGCAATGCGCTGCCCGATCCCGTGGTCGAAGATTTGGTGCTGGCCTACTCGCAGGAACAGGGCATAACGCGCCGCACAATCAGCGATGAAGAGATCGTGCAGCGTTGCATCTATGCATTGATCAACGAAGGCGCGCATATTCTCGAAGAGGGCATTGCGGCGCGCGCATCGGATATCGATGTCGTGTATCTGACCGGCTATGCGTTCCCCAGCTTCCGCGGCGGTCCGATGTTTTATGCCGATACCGTCGGTTTGGCGAAGGTCGTCGAAAGCATGCGTCAGTTCGCGGAAAACCCGCTCGCCGATAGTAAGTTCTGGCAGCCTGCGGCGTTATTGGCAAAACTCGCGGCGGCGGGGAAGACGTTTAATTGAGGGTTTTAGCCGCATAATGAAAAGGGCTGCAATTTGCGGCCCTTTTTTTATCGGCGGGAATTAGTTGTTAGTTGGGGCGCACTGGACTTGCCTCCCCTGCGTAGTAGGGGAGGTGCCCGAAGGGCGGAGGGGTCAAGGTAGTGGCACAGTTATAAATTGTGTGCGAAATTCATAACCCTCTGTCACTGCGTGACACTTCCCTTTAGGCCCTATGGGTCCTTTGGGTCCTATAGATAGGGGAGACAAGTGCAGCGGCATTGTGAATATTTTTTAGCGATTCCTTGGATATTGTTTTGGGAAAGACTTTGCCGAACCTTGCAATATACAGCGCCAACGCTTATGCGAATAATCTGCTCGCGAGTTTAGGCGTAGCTGCACGTTGCAATAGCGCTCTGGATGCAGTGCATCCCGCGCTGCGTTACGCGCAGAGTGGTTTATTGGCGCTGACCGGCAATGCCAATGCGCCGCAAATTTGCCCGTTGCCCTTGGCGAGCTGTGCGGACGGGGTGATCGCTGCGCTGCAATTACTCGCTCCCGATTCCGGACTCGTGGTCGATGGCGCGGCATTGCTCGGCGAGCGCGCGGCGCTGGCCGGTTATACGCGTGCCGGTGCAATATCCGCCGGCGGCAGTTGCCGTTTATTGGCAGTCAGCGACGGTTGGCTCGCGCTGAATCTGGCGCGCGACGACGACTGGGATTTACTGCCGGCCTGGCTGGAAATGGCACCGGCGCACTCCTGGGACGATGTCGCTGCGGCTTTGACGGTGCAACGCCTGGCGGATTGTGTCGAGCGTGGTCGCCTGCTCGGTTTGGCGGTTGCGCCGATGTTAAAACCCGAAGAATCTACGCCCTGGTATCGCGTCGAGTATCAGTGCGCCGCAAACGCTGAAAAAATTGTCGGCGGTCGCGCGCCGCTGGTGATCGATCTTTCATCGTTGTGGGCGGGACCGTTATGCAGCCATTTGCTGCAACAACTCGGCGCACGCGTGATTAAAGTCGAAAGTATTCATCGACCGGATGGCGCGCGGCGCGGCGTCAGCGATTTTTATAATTTATTGAATGCGAACAAAGAAAGTGTCGCGCTCGATTTTTCGACGCCGCAGGGTCGCGCGCAATTGCGCATGTTATGCGAGCGTGCCGATATCGTAATCGAAGCATCGCGGCCGCGCGCGCTGCGGCAGCTTGGCCTTCATGCAGAGGAAATAATCGCTGCCAATCCGGCATTAACCTGGATCAGCATTACCGGTTACGGTCGCCGTGAAGCCCAAGCTAACTGGGTGGCGTTCGGCGACGATGCGGCGGTGGCGGCGGGGCTTTCATCGCTGCTGTACGATGTGCACGGAGAACCGTTATTTTGCGGCGATGCCATCGCCGATCCCCTCACCGGTTTACACGCGGCGCTGGTTGCCTGGCATAGTTACAGCAACGGAGGCGGGCGTTTAATTGGGCTCGCGTTGCGCGATGTGGTGGCGTACTGTTTGCAATTCGGCGCGCCGTTTACGCCGACTGTGCTGAGTGCACGTTGTAACGACTGGCGTGCTGTCATCGAACAGGCACAATTATTTGATGTATTGCCAGGCGCGCGCCGACCGAATTTTGTAGCAGCCGATTTAGGCGCCGATACCAGCACCGTGCTGCAGAAGTTGGGGATTCCATGTTAGTTCGCAATGCCGAAATCAATTTTTCTACCGTGGTCGATGTTCGTATCATCGACGGTAGGGTGGTGGAGATCGGTCCGCAGCTGATTGCAGCGGCGGGTGCAGTGATTATAGATGCCGATGGTAGTGCGCTGCTGCCCGGTTTACACGATCATCATTTGCATTTTATGTCGTATGCGGCGGCGCTCGACTCGATGCCATGCGGGGCGCCGCACATTAATACCGCTACCGAACTCGCGCAAGCGCTGCAGCAAAAAGCCCAACGGATCGCCAACAAAAATGCCGGCAACTGGCTGCGAGGTTTCGGCTATCACGAAGCTATTGCGGGCGATATCGATCGACATTGGCTGGATAACATCGCGTCGCAGTTGCCTGTGCGTATCCAGCATCGCAGCGGTCGTCTGTGGATTTTAAATTCGCGCGCATTGCAGTTGCTTGGCGATTTGACGGCAGCGCCGCTCGAGCGCCGCGATGGCAACTTTACCGGCCGTTTATACGATTCGGATGTCTGGCTGCGCGAGCGTATCGGTCGACAGTTACCGGATGTATGTCAGGCCAGCGCATTGCTGGCGAGTTTTGGCGTGACGGGGTTTACCGATACATCGCCGAGCAATGATGCCGCCACCTTCGAGTTGTTTGCCCAACTGCAGCGGCGCGGCGAAATTTTGCAAGATGTATTGATGATGGGCGATGCCAGTTTAAGCGCGCTATCTGCGCAATCGCATATCGCTCCCGGCGCAACCAAAATTCATTTGCACGATAACGAACTGCCCGATTTCGAATTATTGCACGCGGCAATTCGCCGCAGCCATGTGCACGGCCGTCCAGTGGCGATTCATTGTGTAAGTCTGGTCGATCTGACTTTTGCGCTGGCTGCTTTTGAAGCGGCCGGCACGACGTTCGGCGATCGTATCGAGCATGCGGCGATAACGCCGCCGGAAATAATGCAGCGTATCGCGCAGTTAAATTTAAGCGTAGTGACGCAGCCGAACTTTATTGCCGAGCGTGGCGATGCATATCTGCGCGATGTCGATAGCGCCGATTGGCCGTGGCTGTATCGATTGCAAGGGTTTGTCGAAGCGGGTATTGCACTGGCAGCTGGCACCGATGCGCCGTTCGGCAATGCTGACCCCTGGGCTGCGATGCAGGCGGCGACTCTGCGGACTACGCGCAGCGGCGCTGTTATCGGTGCTTTGGAGGCTTTGACGCCGGAGGCGGCGCTGGAATTATTTCTCGGAGATCCGCGTTTGCCAGGACACGGTAAAAATCGCATCGAGATTGGCAGTCGCTCTGATTTTTGTTTGCTCGATAAAAGTTGGCGGCAGGCACGGAAAAATCTGGCTGCGGTACGCGTACAAAAAACAATTCACCGCGGGCAATTAATTTTCCCCGCGCCGCACGCTTAACCAACATCCAACATCCAACATCCAACATCCAACA
>DATIED010000616.1:0-2589 GCA_035455965.1 Spongiibacteraceae bacterium | reverse complement strand
AGATTCGGTTGTGCTGACAGTTGCGACGCCGGTCTTTATCCGACTCGGTGGCGTAAATCGGCGGTTTCTGTTGTCCATAAACATCGAGCCGATAAATTGAGGACCGACGATGAATTGGAAAATTATTGTAATCGCATTGGTGGCTGTAATCGGCGTCGGCGTGTGGGGTTGGTACCTGCAGCGCGAAGCTCCCGTTACCGAATCGGTGGAGTTGGCTCCATCGGGAGTAACGCCAGCGGCAGTAGCGCCATCTGCAAAGTCCTCGGCCGTAGCCGCGCCGTCGACCGAGCGCCAACCCTTGTTGGCAGTGCCGAATAGCCTGGAGGATAGCGATGGTCTTGTGCGTGCCGCGGTTAGCGATTTCGCTGCGCAATTGACGCAATGGCTGACGCCGGAGGAGCAGCTGCGAAAATGGGTATTGCTGGTCGATCAAATCGCCGATGGCAAGTTGCCGCTAAAGAATCGCCCGCTGAGTTACCCCATGGCAACTTTTATGACGCAGCGTAAAGATGAGAAATTATTTCTCGATGAGGCTAATTACGCTCGCGCAGATTTACTGATTACGGTCATCACCGCCATCCCCATCGAACACCTCGCAGATTATTACCACGCGTGGCGCCCATTATTGGATAAGGCCTATGGCGAGATAGGCGGTAGTGGCGGATTCGATAAACGCCTGCGCACCGCCATCAAGCGCGTATTAAAAGTGCAAGCGTTGCCGACGCAGCCAGAGCTGATCCGGCCAATCGTCTATTACAAATACGCCGACGTCAATTTGGAGGCGGCCAGCGATATAGAAAAGCTGATGTGGCGCCTGGGGCCGCAGAACGCTAAACAAGTGCAGGATTATTTGCGCAAATTAGAGCCGGAGCTGTGACGGGAAGGTGGTTAAAACACATAGTTAAAACATGCCCAATTCCAGCTTCGCCACTTCCGACAGCATGCTGCGATTCCAGAGTGGTTCGAAAACCAGCTTAACTTCGACTTCCTCGACATTTGGCACTTCGCGCAGACGCTGCGCGACTTCGGCGCGTAGCACATCGCCCATGCCGCAGGCCGGAGCGGTCAGCGTCATATCGATGGAGATTTTTTTACCCTCGACGCGGCGCGCATAGATCAGGCCGAGGTCGAGCAGGTTGACGGGAATTTCCGGGTCGTAAACGGTGCGCAACACTTTATCGATATGTTCGAGCTTGATGACGCCGGGTTCGGCATTGTCAAAATTCAATTGCAGTGCGGGTTTACCGAGCGCATCGGCCTGGGTACCGTCGATACGGTACAGGCGGCCATCGTACTCAACCGAAAAGCTGCCGCCCAGTGCCTGGCTGATAACGACTTCGGCACCGGCCGGCAATAGCTCGGCATCGCCGCTCGGTACGCGTAAGGCATTTACCGCGCGCTGCAGCGCGGCTTTTTCACGCGTTGAGCTGGGTTTCGATTTCGGGATCAACGGTGAAGCTTTCGCCACATCCGCAGTAAGATCCCGCATTGGGATTATCGAATTTGATGGTTTCATTGACGCCCTCTTTCACCAGTCGCAAAGTGCTGCCGGATAACGCGGGCACACTTTTTACATCGAGATACAGCGACAACTGTTCGTCCGCGGCGATCCGCAAATGATTTTCCGGCACCGTCTCGGTTAAATCCATTACGTAGGCATAGCCGGAGCAACCGCTATCTTTCACGCCGATGCGCACACCGATCGCGTTCGGGTTGCTGCGCACGTGCCGTAGCAAATGTTTGGCCGCATCCGGCTCGATAGCGAGGATTTGCGCTTGTTCAAATGTGGATACCGACATTACATTCTCCCGCCAATCCGTAGGGCGCAATAACTGAAAGGCATTGCGCCGTAGGGCTTAACATACGGCGCAATGCACTCTGTTTATTGCGCCCTACAACTAACAACAATCACTCCGTGGAAACGGCTTCCACAGCATCGCCTTTTAACAAATGCTCCAGCGTGTGCCACGCCAGTGTCGCGCATTTAACGCGCGCCGGAAAATCTTTTACGCCCGCCAGAATTTCCAGGCGCCCCATGCCGGTGGCGTTGGCCTGCCCGGTGACGAGGCGGTGAAAGCGCACAAATAAATCCTGTGCGAAATCGTTCGATTTACCCTCGACTTCTTCGCACATCATCGATGCCGAAGCCACCGAAATAGCGCAGCCTTTGCCGTCGAATTGCACATCCTTCAGTTCGCCGTTTTCGATCGTTGCGTACAGCGTCAGACGATCGCCGCAGAGCGGATTGAACGCTTCGAGCTTATGCGTGAAGTGAGCCGGCGCGCCGAAATGCCGCGGTCTGCGACCGTGGTCGAGAATCATCTCCTGATACAGCGACCGTAATTCTGGATTCATACTTTGTCTCGCTTCGGGGACAGACCCCTCGGGCCTGTCTCCATTAAAAGTTCAGGCAAACGTTTTGCGCACGCTGTCGATCGCCGCAATCAACTGCTCCACTTCAGCCATGGTGTTGTATAGAGCAAACGACGCGCGCGCGGTAGCGGGTACATCGAAGCGCTGCATTACCGGCATCGCGCAATGGTGACCGGCACGCACGGCGATGCCTTCGAAATCGAGAAAAGTGCCGAT
>DATIED010000615.1:0-2131 GCA_035455965.1 Spongiibacteraceae bacterium | reverse complement strand
CTCGGCATCGCGCGCGCGTTGTGGGTATTTGGTGCAGTGCAGATGGCGAGCATTTTGGGATTTGCGTGGCTCGCTGCTGTGGGCGCCGGTCTCGTCGATGGTCAGACGACGATCCTTGCCGGGTTCGATCTGGATACAACGCTAAGGTTGAGCAAGTTGGGATTTGTGGTTGGTCTGGAGGCATTCGGAGTTGGCGTCGGCACGGCGGCTTTTGTGGCTTTTATCGCCACGCAGACACATCCGGCCTATACCGCGACGCAACTCGCATTGTTCACGAGCTTTATGGCGCTACCGCGCACCTTGATAAATGCCTCGGCGGGTTATCTGGTGGATATGCTGGGTTGGCCGCAGTTCTATTTGTTGTGTTTCGCGCTGGCAGTACCGGGCATGCTGATGTTGTTCAAAGTGGCGCCGTGGCGCACTTCATCAGCCTGATAACCGTATCAGTCCGATAACCACGCAAACTGTTGCCGATCGATTTTTTCATTGCGAAAGACGATGCCCTCGGCGAGCAAGCGTTCGCGCTGCTCGCGATATTGCGGCGAGCCCTGCGGAAAACTGATAGTGCCGCGGCTATTGATGACTCGATGCCAGGGCAGTTGGCTGCCCTCGGGAAGATTGGCGAGCGCTCGCCCAACCAGGCGTGCTCCTCTCGGCAATCCGGCGTGTTTGGCGACGGCACCATAGCTGGCCACTTTGCCCGCCGGTATGCTGTGTACAATTCTCCAGATCAGTTCGCGATATTGATTCATTGCCGTATTGCCCGGCATGGTAAATCCCCTTTTCAAATTACCGACAGGCGCGCTGATTGTATGAGTATTTTACGAGGTAAGCGATGCTGAGAAATTTTTTGCGAATAACATTATTGGTCACGGCATTGTTGTTTGAGAGTTCGATCTGTGCGGCAGGCGTGTTACTACTGAACAACGGCGATCATATCAGCGGCGAACTTATTATCATCGACGGCGGCGAGTTGCACTGGCAATCGGAATTGATGGGGGAGGTGGTGGTTCCGCAGATCAACGTCAGCGGCATCGATGCGCGCGATTTATTTGAAGTCGAGTTGGACGAGCGCCGCCAGTTAACGGAGTGCCAGTTGCAACTGCGCCCTGACCAGCACCAGTTATTAAATTGCAAACAAGGCATCGTCGAAGTCAGCAGTTGGAAAACCATCGCAAAAGTATCGGCGCGCCCGTTGATTAAACGCGATTTATGGAAGAGTACCGGCGATGTCTCGCTGGCGATACGCGATTCGGCCGGCAATACCGAACAGCAGGGTATCGCATTCGATTTGAAAACTGAGCTGCGGCGTGCGGATAAGCGCCATACGCTGACGGCCAGCTACCAGGAGCAGCGCGATCGCGATGTGAAAACCGAAGATAATCGCGAGCTGAATTATCAATACGATTTATTTGTCAGCGACAAATGGTTCTTGCGCGGTACGTTGGGCTGGGAGCGGGATTATTTTCAGGATTTGAAGCGTCGTAGTTTGCTCGGTGGCGGTGTCGGCTATCAGTTTTTCGATACCGAGTTGATACGCCTGGCGGTGGAGGGCGGTCTGGCTTATGTGTCCGAACAGTATTTGGCGGACACCGATCGAAATTCGTTGGCTATGCGTTTGGGTACCGACTTCAGCGCCAAAATTAATTCCTTCGGATTGCAGTTTTTTCATCGCAATACGCTGTTGCAGATGTTCGATCAAAATGACGACTGGCGAGTGCAATCGGAGACCGGTTTTCGGCTGCCGATTTTCGCGCGCTTAAGCGCGCAGGCAAAACTAAAACTGGATTACGCGAATATTCCAGCCGAAGAGGCGAAGTCGCTCGATCGCACATGGATATTTGGCGTGAATTACGGCTGGTAGGAGGGATAGGCTTTAGTAGTTAGAGTTTAGTAGTTGGCGACATCGATGGCACAGAGCCGTTAGCCAACTACTAAATCCTAAAATCTAACTACTAACTCAGAGCCTGATGCCGCCATCCATTTCGATGACGCGGCCGGTGAAGTAGTCGTTTTCAAAAATATAAATCGCGGTGTGGCCGATTTCTTCCGGTTGACCGAGGCGATGCAGAGGAATGCCTTCCGCCATTTTTTCCAACGCTTCCGGTTTCATGCTGGCTACCATTTCGGT
>DATIED010000614.1:0-2008 GCA_035455965.1 Spongiibacteraceae bacterium | reverse complement strand
ACCGGCACTGAACTCGGTAATATCGGCACCGCCCGAGAAGGCGCGACCGCTGCCGGTCAGCACCACTGCCTTAACTGCCGAATCGGCTTCGACGCGATCGATCGCTTCCATAACATCCATGCGCAACTGATAACCGAAACTGTTGACCGGCGGATTGTCCAACGCAATTACCGCGCAGGCGCCGCGAACTTCGTAATGTACCGACATCATTTTCTCCGTTAGTAGGCCGGCGCCATAGCAGCCGCGCCTCGCCATTTAATTCTGGGCAGTTTAAACCTGGGTAATAAAGTCTGGATTCGACGCTCAGCGCCGCCGCGCCATAGTGGCGGCGGCATCGAAAAGCGGGGGCGAATCTACACCATTATGCGGTGCCGCACCATTGTGAGGTACCACTGGCAGCCAGCCGTGCGCTGCGCATCGACTCAGCGGCGCTGGCCGCCGCACAGCACCTCCGTAATCAATTCGGTGTCCATATACTCCTTCAGACGCACCAGCTTGCCGTCACGCATCAGCAGTAAGAAGTGGTAATAGTTGTGATAAACCTTGCCCGATACATGCACCCCATGCGATTCGGCTTCGACCGCGACGCGATCCTCTTCGGCGGTGAGATGTTTGATCGTAAACTCGATACCTTGCGGGAAAGCGCCCAGCACGCTGCCCGCCGCTGCGGCGATCTGCGCTTTATCGAAAAAACCCGAGATCAGCGTATTGCCCATCGTTTCACAACCGCCGTCGTCGGTGTATGCCGCAACGATGGCTGCGGTGTCGCCGCGACTGATCGCGGCAAACAAATCCCGCGCAAATTGCTTGTTGCGCTCTATTTCGCTCATCGTCTTACTCCTCGTGATAGGTCTCGCTCGATAGAAATCGATGTTATGTCGTGGCCGGTTCAGCCGCCGATTATTTCAGGCTTGCACGCCCCACCACAACCTTTAGCGCGTCCTGCGCACAACTATTAGCCAGGCGTATACAAGGCCATTAGCACTACATATATAAGAAGCGACAATCCACCCTCCCGCACGCTATTGCCTGCCGCCGGCTTCTCGCGGAGAATCCACCTCTTTCCGCGATTAGAGAAGCAGCGCTCGCCGCATGTATTCGATCGAAGTCAAACAGTTGCGCAAACGTTTCCCCGCTGCAACGCGCGCCGTTATCGCCGACTTATCGTTTGCGCTGCCTGTCGACGCCAGCCTTGCACTGCTCGGCCCATCCGGTTGCGGTAAAACCACCCTGCTGCGATTGCTGATGGGGCTCGAATCGGCCAGTGGCGGCAGCATTTCCATAGCGCCGGAACTGGCGACGCAAATGAGTTACGTATTCCAGGAGCCACGCCTGGTGCCGTGGCGCACCTGCCTCGAAAATGTGCTGCTGCCACTCGAACTGACCGCGCAAAATAACCCTGCGGCGCGAGCGCGTGCCATCGATTTACTGGGGCAACTCGGTCTCAGTGAGCGCCTGCAGCATTTTCCGCGCGAATTGAGCGGCGGCATGCAGATGCGCGTGGCGCTGGCGCGCGCTTTGATCACGCAGCCGAAAATAATTCTGCTCGACGAACCATTCGCCGCGCTCGACGAGCGCACGCGCTTTCGACTCCAGGATTTATTGCTCGAACTAAAAGCGCAATTGACCTTGCAGTATGTATTTGTCACGCACTCGATCGCCGAAGCCATCTATCTCGGCGATCGCATCCTGCTGCTCGATCACACCGGCCAGGCCAACGATTGGCGCGCGGTGACATTTGCCAGGCGCGAGCAGGCATTAAAAATAACCCCCGAATTCAACGCCGTGATGCAGACCTACACGCAACTGTTCAGCGCCATCGAAAATAACAACCAGCAACGCACCAGCGGCGAGGCACAACGATGAAGGGTGCAACGATTAAGGATCAGCGAATCACAAGCCATTCGCTGGCGTGGCTGCAAGAAAAATTACCGGCCTGGATTTTCCTGTTCTTATTGCTGGCAATCTGGCAAGCCGTGGTTGGTTTGCAATGGGTAGCCTCTTATCT
>DATIED010000613.1:0-3316 GCA_035455965.1 Spongiibacteraceae bacterium | reverse complement strand
CGATGCCGACCAACAACCAACGGCGTCGCGAGCTTTTGTGCTCGGTGCGCAGCGTCAACGCCAGCAGCGCCATAATGCCGCCTTCGCCATTGTTATCGGCACGCATGATAAAAGCGATGTACTTGAGCGATACCACGATGGTCAGCGCCCAGAAAATCAGCGAGAGAATTCCGAGCACGCTGTCGGTAGTGATGGGAATGCCGTGCGATGCGTGAAAACACTCCTTCAACGCATACAGGGGACTGGTGCCGATATCGCCGAACACGATGCCCAGCGCCCCCAGAGTTAAACTGCCCCGATTTCCCCAGGACGATGTCTGTGCAGTCCGTAACTCGGCGGTCTGTTGCATAATTGCCCTCATCCGACACCCGGCGCGCTCGCGGTGGAAGCGGCAGGATCTGAGAAGTCGCTAGCGGAAAATGGCGCGCATCTTAACATACAGTCCAGACGCGAACGTCTGTTTACCGAGCATCAAGGCCATCCAACTGGTCAGGACATAATCGCCGGGCAATAAAAAAGCCGGCAGTAGCCGGCTTTTGGCAGCGCTAACTTTCCAGCGCTGCTTTCTTAACAGTACCTTCCTAGCAGTACTAAAGCGCGCTTACAGTTTGCCGGCGTTGGCCGACAAATAGGCCGCAACACCGGCCGGGTTTGCTTTCATGCCGGCATCGCCCTTCTTCCAGCCAGCCGGGCAGACTTCGCCATGCTGCTCGTGGAACTGCAACGCTTCGACCAGACGCAACAATTCATCGATATTGCGGCCCAGCGGCAGGTCGTTGATCAATTGCGCACGCACGACACCCTTGTTGTCGATGATGAATGCGCCGCGGAAAGCTACGCCGCCAGCGGATTCCACGTCGTAATCGCGGGCGATGGTGTGGCTGATATCAGCCGCCATGGTGTATTTAACCGCACCGATGCCGCCTTTATCGATCGGCGTATTGCGCCATGCATTGTGGGTGAATTTGGAATCGATCGAGACCGCGATCACTTCCACGCCCAACGCTTTGAAAGCGTCGACGCGGTTATCCAGCGCAATCAGCTCCGACGGGCAGACAAAGGTAAAGTCCAACGGATAAAAGAACACCAGACCGTATTTGCCCTTGATCGCTTCGCTCAGCGTGAATTTATCTACTATCTCGCCATTGCCCAGGACAGCGCCAACGGAAAAATCGGGAGCCGGTTTACCAACGAGTACGCCCATAACTATCTAACCTCCAGTTTGTAGGAATCAAAAAAACAAAAACACAATGGATAAAAAAGATACGCGAATTGTGTGACCGAGCCAGCGCACTTTTATTGCAATGCCAGTGGGTGTTGCAATGCCAACGGGGGTTACAACGACAAGGGGCCCAGCAATATCGCGAATTTATCGCAGAGATTTTACACGCCCCGACCGCACCAACCCATAATTATTTACTATGAACCCGATAAAGCCCGCCTATTCCGACAATAAAAATTGGGACTGACAACCTGTCACCAAATATTCCGCAGCTGATCAATTATTCAACACCCGATTTACCGATCTTCAAAATCCGATTAACCCACTAAACATGAAATTCGGAATGAACTTGACAGCGGGGTGAAGGGGGTGTCTTTTGCGGGCCATGAAGTAGTACTTATCGAAGCTGCGAGCGCGATTAATCCGTGAAGCCGACGGACTTCTCTAAGCCGATAGCACCGAAGCTACTTAAATGCTTGCCCATGAGGCCCGCAAAAGATACCCCCTTCAGCCCGCCCCTCGCACAGGCCTTTGTATCTAATTTCTTAAAATATCTATTGGGTATCGCCGCGCGCCTGCACCAGCGCCCATAAATTCGTGCAGCGCGTCCCGGTGCGGCAAAATGTCAAAATCGGCTTCGGCAATTCTTTCACCTGGCGCGCGAAATCGACGATATTTTGTTCGGTGAATTGCCCGGAAACCACCGGCAAAAACTCGTATTGCAATCCCGCCTGCTCGGCGGCGCTGCGCAGACTGGCAGCCTCGGGCTGAACCGGCTCCTCATAATCGGGGCGCATATTGATAATCGAGCGAAAACCCTGCTGCGCAGCCCAGGCAAAATCATCGGCCTGCATTTGCGGCGCGGTCCATAGCTCAGTACCGATCTGTCTAACCTGTTCGAGTGCCATACTCGACTCCTCTGCTCACAAAATACTCAGCACATAAAAATATATCTCGCCCCTATCGATCCGACACTGAGCGCGGCGAATGCACAATCCCAGACAAAGCCTGAATTGAACCGCACCAATATTAGCGCCCTTCGCCGCTGCGCGGTACCGTGCTGCGCTGCAGCGATCGCAGCCTCGAGCGCCGCCACATCGCCTACAGCGCGTTCAACGGAATTTTCAGGTAACTGACGCCGTTGCTTTCGGCCGGCGGAAACTGCCCCGCCCGCATATTAACCTGCACGGACGGCAGCAATAATTTCGGCTTCGCCAGCTCGCGATCGCGCGCCGTGCGCAGCGCCACGAACGCTGCTTCATCGATGCCGACATGCGCATGAACGTTGCTGTTATTCTGCTCGGCGACCGTCGTCTGCCAGCGATAATCGCTGCGTCCCGGTGGCAGATAATCGTGACAAAGAAATAACTGGGTATGCGCCGGCAACTCCAGAATACGGCGGATCGAGCGATATAACACGCGCGCGTCACCACCCGGAAAATCGCAGCGCGCGCTGCCGTAATCCGGCATGAATAGCGTATCGCCAATAAACGCGCAGTCTTCGATCAGGTAAGTAATACACGCCAACGTATGCCCCGGCGTATGCAGCACTCGCACCGGTAAAGCGCCGATGGTAAATACTTCACCGTCGCGCAGCAGTCGATCGAACTGACTGCCGTCGCGCGCAAACTCGGTGCCCGCATTAAATAATTTTCCGAATACCTTTTGCACTTGCACGATATGTTCGCCGATCGCAATGGCGCCGCCGAGTTGTGCACGCAGATAGAAAGCAGCGGATAAATGATCGGCGTGCGCATGCGTTTCGAGCAGCCACTGCACAGTGTAATCGCGTTCGCGCACGAACGCGATAATGCGATCGGCAAATGCGCTGCCAGTGCGCGCAATATTGGCATCGTAGTCCAGTACCGGATCGATGACTGCACAGCAACGCGTCGCGGGATCGGCCACGACATAGCTGACCGTAAACGTCGGCTCGTGAAAAAACGCCTGGATTACAGCCTGGTTCATCGCGGTCGCCTCGCTATATCGAATAGTCTTCCGTACTACCGGAAAACGCCTTAAATGCTTCGTGGGTGGACATAAATAATTTGCCGGATAGCTGTTGCAACAACGGCGATTGCTGTAACCGGCTCA
>DATIED010000612.1:0-3199 GCA_035455965.1 Spongiibacteraceae bacterium | reverse complement strand
GCACTACATCGACAGCACCAGTGCGAACCCCGCGGCGGAATTGCAAAAACTCGGCGGCGCCAAGGTCGTGCTGGCGACGGTGACCGACGGCGCGACGATGGCATCGACCATCGAAGGCCTGGCGGTCGATGGCACGCTGATCGTGGTCGGCGCGGCGGGGCCGATGGAAGTGTCGCCGATCTCGCTGATCGGCGCGCGCCGCAGCATTAAAGGCTGGGCGTCTGGAACGGCCGCCGACTCCGAGGACACATTGGCATTCAGCGTGCTCAGCGATGTGCGTTCGATGAACGAGGAATATCCGCTTGAGCGCGCCGCCGAGGCCTACGAGCGCATGCTCAGCGGTAAAGCGCGCTTTCGCGTCGTGCTCGTCACGGGCCATTAGTGCTGACCACGAGTCATTAAGCTTCATCATTGCGCGACGCCGACAGGGCGTCGCACGCATAAATTATTTTAGAGGTATCGATGAGTATCAACTGGTTTCCCGGCCACATGCACAAGGCCATTCTCGAAATCAAAAAAACCTTGCCGACCATCGATGTCATTATCGAAGTGCTCGACGCACGCATTCCGTACAGCAGCGAAAATCCCGTTATCGGCAAATTGCGCAGCGAAAAACCGTGTATCAAATTGCTGAGCAAAAGCGATTTGGCCGACCCTGAAGTCACGCAGGCGTGGATCGAATATTTCGAGCGCGAGCAGGGCGTAAAAGCATTGGCGGTGACCACGCAGCAGCCCGAGCGCATTCGCGCGGTGGCGGATTTATGCAAAAAACTGGCGCCGCCCAGCAACAACAATGTCGGCGCGATCAATGCGCTGATCATGGGGATTCCGAACGTCGGCAAATCGACCATCATCAATACGCTGGCCGGCAAAGTCATTGCTAAAACCGGCAACGAGCCAGCGATCACCAAAGGCCAGCAGATTATCAATCTACACAACGGCATCATGCTGGTCGACACGCCGGGCATCCTGTGGCCGAAGATCGAAAACGAGAACAGCGGCCTTCGCCTCGCGGTCAGCGGTGCGATTAAAAATACCGCGATGAGTTACGACGAAGTGGCTTTCTTCGCGGTCGATTTTTTCCTGAAAGCGTATCCGGAACTGTTGAAACAGCGGTTTAAATTAACCGAGCTGCCCGCCACTGAACTGGAGTTTCTGGAAATCGTCGGGCGCCAGCGCGGTTGCCTCAGTGAGGGCAATGTCGTCAACATCCACAAAATATCGCGCATCCTGCTCACCGAATTTCGCGACGGCATTCTCGGCCGCATCAGCCTCGAAACGCCGGAAGTTGCCGAGCAGGAAAAAATTCTGGTGCAGGAGTTAATCGATAAAAAAGCCGCAGTGCTGGCGGAGAAGAAAAAGCAGCGCAAAAACGATTTCAAGATGCGTTAAAACCGGACAATTACCGATGTGCCCAGAAGATTAGAACCACAAACATATGCAAGTAGACATAGTCAGATTTCCCGCAACTTGGGTTGCAGTCATAGAGCATCGCGGCGCACCGGATCTCGAACATGCGACAGTGCAAAAGTTAATCGCCTGGAAAATCGAGCATCGCTTGTTGGACCAAGCGCTGCACCGCAGCTACGGGCTGCACTACACCGATCCCCACAGCATTGCGCCCGCCGAGCATCGAGTAGATTTCTGTCTATCCATCGAAGAGAGTGTTGCATCAAATGTGTATGGCATACGGGAAGGTATGATTCCAATGCTGCGTTGCGCGCGGGCTCGCGATATCGGCTCCCGCTCGAATAACCAGGCCGCTGCCTATCTATACAACGTATGGCTGCCGCAAAGCGGAGAAGCCGCGAGTGAGTTTCCGATGATCTTTCACTACGTCAATGTCGGGCCAGATGTGAAGGAGCAGGAAATGATTACGGATGTGTATTTGCCGTTGCGGCAATAGCTAAATGATGCGCCTGCAGCGAATAAACAAATGTTTTTCCGGCTGGGAATCGCCGATCGCACCAGGCACACTGCGCGTAGAAAGGTTGAGGATTTAATCACTGCGCGCCGCTAAACCGAATAATATTATTCGGAAACTCGCGCGCCTCCACTTCAAAAGCAAACCGCTTCGCAACATCGAGAATCGTATCGCTGACCTGCGCGTATTGTTTCGAGAACGGCGGCCAATAATCGCCGAGCCCCAACGCATCGTTGATCACCAATACCTGACCGTCGCAATCCGGACCGGCGCCGATGCCGATGGTTGGTATCGTTAAGCGCTGCGTAATCGTGCGCGCCAGATCGTACGGAACATGTTCGATCACCACCATAAACGCGCCGGCATTTTGAATGGCGATCGCTTCGTCGATTATTCGTTTCGCGTCGCTATCGGTGCGGCCGACCTTCGCAAAACTTTTCGCCGTTTGCGGCGTCAGGCCGGTGTGTCCGACCACCGCAATGCCGTTGTGCACTAAGTGTGAAATCACATCGGACTTAGGCCCTTCGAGCTTAACGCTATCCGCGCCAGCAGCAAGCAATCGTCGGGCATTTACCAAAGCGGTGGCGGGGTCACTATCGGTTTCGTACGGCAAATCGCCGATGATATGCGTATTCGCTGCGCCGCGCCGCACGGCGCCGATGTGATATTCCATGTGCTCGATGGTCACGTCGCGCGTGCTGGCGAAACCCATCTCCACCATGCCGACCGTATCGCCGACCAGAATGACCGGAATACCCGCCGCCTCGATACTGCGTGCGACCGGGCAGGTATAGGCCGTCAACATCGCGATCGGTTTTGAATTTTTCGCTCTCACAAACTCATGCGCTGACATCTTCATGATTTTGCCACTCCCACTGGTAGTGTTAGTACATCAATGACGAGTGATCGCACTCGGCTTGCCCCGTATGACAATCATCGCTGAACTGTTCCTCGGGACGACTTTACCGAAATTAATTGTCGGCCAATAGAAAATGGCTGTTTGCCATCGCAATCGGACGCGAGATATCTTCCTGATAGGCAACCACATGCACACTGCTCAGCCGTCGCCCCTGGCGAGTAACCGTTGCGCGTGCATAAGTATCCTGCGGGCGGCCGCTGCGTAGATATTCAACCGTAATGTTGACAATTTTCGGAATCCGCAACGCCGCGCTCGACGACAACAATTTACACGTCGCGGTGAATTCCAGCAGCGCAGCCAATGTGCCGCCGTGTAACGCATTGGCGCTGGGGTTGCCGATTAAATGTTCGGAAAAT
>DATIED010000611.1:0-7755 GCA_035455965.1 Spongiibacteraceae bacterium | reverse complement strand
ACTGATTCCGTCGTTGCTCAAGCGTGAGTATAAAACCTATGACCAACTCACAGGTCAAGCGATGATCCACTGAGGTTGAAGATGTGCTTATGCGACAAACAATTAAGAGTTGTTAATGTCGCTCGCGGCGGGCTTTTGGCGGTGTAAAGTGCGCGTATGCACACTGTCGAGGTCTCCCTATGTTTCTGAAGTTCGTCGTCCGCGATATCGCGCTGCTGGTTTTTTGCGCGCTGCTTTGGCAGTACGCGCTGCCCCAAGCCGCAATTCTGAATAGTTGGCTATCGATCCCGCTGCAGGTAGGGGTTGCGCTGCTGACGACGCTGATCGGATTTCTCGTGCACGAATGGGGGCATCTGTTGGGCGCGCTGGCATATCGGGCGAAGGTTTACGCGCCGCATCGCTGGTACGAGCTGTTCCTGTTCCATTTCGATGGTCGCAACAATGACGCGCGGCAGTTCGTTGCGATGTCCATCGGCGGCTTCATCGCCAGTGCGCTGGTCGTAGTGGTATTGCTGACACTGTTGCCGCTCGGCACTCTGGCCGGCATCATGGCGCTGGTGTTCGGCGGGCTGGGTGTGCTTGCCACCTTCGTGTTGGAGTTTCCAACCACATGGCGAGTGATGCGCGGCGCGCCACTGCCCAGCGGTTTTGTGTACGAACCGTTCGATGAGAGCGGTGCGGCTGGGGTTTGAACTGGTAGGGTTTAGCTTTCTAAAATAATAAAATTGAGCAGCACGATCCGGTCACCGTTATTTGTCCCAAATTAGGTTGCGTGATTTCGTTGCTATTAGATAAATGTGTCGAGAGGTCATACACCTCACCACATCCGCCAGCCATATAATTAGTTCGAAAAAGGAAATTAGCTTTATGTTACGTCGAGTAGCAATAATATTTTTTATTCTGCTAGCTGGTTGCGCCACTCTTGGTAAGCCTTACAAGGCAATGAAAGATCAAGTTGATCTGCCGCCAGAGCAGGGGGCTCGGCTGGTTTTTTTTAGAACAGACGAAAGCCAGCTGTATGCAGCCAGGGCAGCCTCGGTAGATATGGATGGAAAAGAGATCGGAGTCCTCGCAGGAGGCGGTTTTTTTTATAGCGATGTAAGTCGAGGTTCGCATATTCTGAAGACGGAGATGTGGGATATTCCTGGAAAATGTTTGGTAAATATAAATGCAGAGGTTGGTAAGGTTTATTACTTCATGGTTGATGCTAGGATTGAAAGTTTTTGGGCATCTATGGCGGGCGGTGCAATTGGTAATTTAGTTGAGTCGTCCGGAAAGGAATGCGCTGGCGGCTTTAGGTTGTATCCTGTTGACAAGGACACCGCTAAATCTAAATTGACGAAATTGAGATATTCGAAATAGTAAGCCAGTTAAGAAGCTGTGTCGGTGGTTGAATAGCCGCCGGTGGATTGGGTAGAGCCGCAGGGCGGATTATTAATCCGCCTTTAACGTGATTCGACGAAGCAATATGGTGGGCCGAATGACCCGTCCTACGGTTTTGCTCTGGCCCTCCGTCGCAGCAGCAGATCGAGTCCCCACCCTGCCTCCCTTCGTTCGGCATCTCCCCTCGGCTTTGGCTTCCTGCATCGCCTAAAGCACCTACTGTCGGCGCTTTACCTCCTGCATCCATGCAGTCGTACTGCGCAGGCGCAATTAATCGCGCTCTGCTCCAAGCTATAACCCAAACCTCTAAGCTTATGCCGCATAAGCTAATGATAAAACAATATTTTTTCGTCTATCGGCTGCTGTGTAGAGTGCACACCTATGCGCAGTGCGCACCGATTTGCTCGATCACATTGATCGCATTACAACAACCAAATGATTACAACAGGAGTTCTATCGATGGCCAGACCAATTGCCAAGCCTTTCACCAAAAAACTGGCCGTTGCCGTGGCGCTGTGGGGCGCATTGACCGGTGCCGGCGCGGTTGCGGCTAAAGACATCACTTTGCTCAACGTATCTTACGATCCGACTCGCGAATTGTACGAAGCCTACAACCCGGTATTCGCCGAGTACTGGAAGGCTAAGACCGGCGATGTCGTTAAAGTTAACCAGTCGCACGGCGGCTCGGGCAAACAGGCGCGCGCGGTGATCGATGGTCTGGGTGCCGATGTGGTGACCCTGGCGCTGGCCGATGACATCAATAGCATCTCCACTTTGACCAAGAAAATCCCGGCCGATTGGCAGTCCAAGCTGGCTGACAACAGCTCGCCGTATACCTCGACCGTTGTCTTTCTGGTGCGCAAGGGCAACCCTAAAGGGATCAAGGATTGGGGCGATTTGACCAAGCCCGATGTGCAGGTCATCACGCCGAATCCGAAAACTTCCGGTGGTGCCCGTTGGAATTACCTGGCCGCCTGGGGCTGGGCAGTGAAAAAGGAATTGGGCGATTTCGGTCCGCTGAAAAATCCGGCCGATCCGAAAGTCGTAGCCGCGCAGAAAAAAGCACAGACCTATGTTCAGGATTTGTACAAACACGTACCAGTATTGGATTCCGGCGCACGTGGCTCAACCACTACATTCGTACAGCGCGAAATCGGCGATGTTTTGATCACCTGGGAAAACGAAGCATTTTTGTCGCTGAAAGAATTCGGCAGCGATAAATACGAAATCGTCGTACCGTCGATCAGCATTTTGGCAGAGCCGCCGGTCGCTGTGGTCGATGCGAATGCAAAAGAGCACGGTACTGAAGCCGTTGCTAAAGCGTATCTCGAATACCTATATTCCGACGCCGGCCAAAAAATTGCCGCGAAGAACTTCTACCGTCCGTCTAAACCTGAATTAGCGGATAAGGCTGATCTCGCGCGCTTCCCCAAACTGCCGCTGTTCAAACTCGACGAAGTATTCGGCTCGTGGCCCAAAGCGACTGCTGAGCATTTCGCCGACGGCGGCATCTTTGATCAGATTTACGTAAAGTGATCGATCAGATTTACGAGAAGTGAGCTAAGTAATGACATCCACAACAACGCCAGTGGTACCGGGCGTGGCGTTGAAAAAACGCGCGCCCTGGGTAAAACCTTCCCTAATGCCGGGCTTTCGTCCGGCATTAGGTTTTACCGTATTTTATTTGTGTCTGGTGGTATTGATTCCGCTGAGCGCACTACTGTTGAAATCGTTAGGCTTCGGGCCGACGCAGTGGTGGAATTTGTTGACCGGGCCGCGCGTACTGGCGTCGTTTAAAGTCAGCTTGATGACCTCGTTTTTAGCGGCATCGATCAACGTCGTCTTGGGCTTGTTGATCGCCTGGGTGTTGGTGCGTTATCCGTTGCCGGGCAAAAAGGTATTCGACGCCTTGGTCGATTTACCGTTTGCGCTACCGACAGCGGTGGCGGGGATTGTATTGACTGCGCTGTATGCCAAAAACGGTTGGATCGGCCAAATTCTGGAGCCGCTCGGCTTTAAAATTGCTTTTACACCGAGCGGTATCACGCTGGCGCTGATTTTTATCGGTCTGCCGTTTGTCGTGCGCACGGTACAGCCGGTATTGCAGGATCTCGATCCGTCCGAGGAGGAAGCGGCATCGAGTCTCGGCGCGAGTCGCTGGCAGGTTTTTACCAAAGTTATTTTTCCGAATATTTTACCGGCGCTGCTCACCGGTTTTGCGTTGGCATTCGCGCGCGGGCTCGGCGAATACGGTTCGGTTATTTTCATCGCCGGCAATCGACCGCTGGTGTCGGAAGTCGTGCCGCTGCTGATCATGACCAAACTCGAACAGTTCGATTATGTCGGCGCCACCGTTATCGGTATGGCAATGTTGATTATCTCTTTTATTCTACTGTTGGTGATTAACGCCTTACAGGCCTGGACGCGGCGTCGCGCGGGTGCGTTGTAAATTCACAATGGTACTTCAGATTGTAGGTGGGGCTGCAGGTCGGACTTCAGTCCGACAACTCAGTCAGGCCGATCGAGGTAATCCGCGTCGGGTTGAAAACCGACCTGCAAATGCGGCATGTATTTAGAGAGTTGAGATAAATTTATGAGCACAACATTGTTTACGGCGGCGCGCCCATCGCCAGCAGCGGGTGGCGCTACGCGGCCGCGACAAAAAATCGATCCGGTACAGTTGATACTGACCGGCGCCGCCCTGTTGGTTATGTTCCTGTTCCTGGTACTGCCGCTATTGACGGTATTGATCGAGGGCCTGCGTAAAGGTTGGCAGGTATACGCCGAAGCGTTGCTCGAGCCGAATACCTTATCGGCTATCAAACTCACGCTAATCGTCGCCGTTATCGCAGTGCCGCTCAATACGGTATTCGGCATTGCGGCGGCGTGGGTAATCGCCCGTTTCGATTTTCGCGGTAAAAATCTGCTGTTGACTCTAATCGATCTGCCCTTCTCGGTATCACCGGTTATCGCCGGTTTGATTTACGTGCTGGTGTTCGGTTCGCGCGGCTGGTTTGGCCCGTGGTTGGCCGCGCACGATATTCATATTCTGTTCGCGGTACCGGGGCTAGTGTTGGCAACTGTGTTCGTCACCTTTCCGTTTGTCGCCCGCGAATTGATTCCTTTAATGCAGGAGCAGGGCCGCGACGAGGAAGAAGCTGCGCTGTCGCTCGGTGCCAGCGGCTGGCAGATGTTTTTTAAAGTAACGCTGCCGAATATTAAATGGGCGCTGTTGTACGGTGTGACATTGTGTAACGCGCGTGCGATGGGTGAATTCGGCGCGGTCTCGGTGGTCTCCGGCCATATTCGTGGTCTGACCAATACGCTGCCGCTGCATGTGGAAATTCTCTACAACGAATATAACTTTGCCGCGTCGTTTGCCGTGGCATCGCTGCTGGCGTTGCTGGCAGTGGCCACGTTGATATTGAAAAGCGTGCTGGAATGGAAGCAAGAGCAGGATCGGCATGTTGCGATGAAAGAATCGGTTGAAGAGGCTGTAGCATGAGCATTCAAGTAGAAAATATTTCGAAAAAATTCGGCGAGTTCAACGCGCTCAACGATGTCAGCCTGGAGATTCCCGAAGGCGAATTGGTAGCACTATTGGGGCCGTCGGGCTGCGGTAAAACGTCGCTGCTGCGGATCATCGCCGGCCTCGAACAACCGGACGCGGGCCGTGTTTTATTGAATGGCACAGATCGCACCGCATCGCATGTGCGCGAGCGCGAAATCGGTTTCGTCTTTCAGCATTACGCACTGTTCCGTCATATGACGGTGTTCGACAATATTGCTTTTGGTCTGCGCGTAAAGCCGCGCGCCGAGCGCCCGTCGGAAAGCGTTATCAAGAAAAAGGTTTTTGATTTATTAAAGCTGGTGCAACTCGATTGGTTATCCGATCGCTTTCCCGATCAATTGTCGGGTGGCCAGCGTCAACGGATCGCGCTGGCACGCGCGCTCGCGGTCGAGCCGAAAGTATTGCTGCTCGACGAGCCGTTTGGCGCGCTCGATGCCAACGTGCGCAAGGAATTGCGCCGCTGGTTGCGTCGCTTGCACGATGAATTACATGTCACCAGTATCTTCGTTACGCACGATCAGGAAGAAGCCATGGAGGTATCGAGCCGCATCGTCGTGATGAATAAGGGCGTTATCGAACAAGTGGGCACGCCCGAGGAAGTCTACGAGCATCCACGCAGCCCGTTCGTGTCGCGTTTTCTCGGCGACGTGAATATTTTCCACGGCCGTGTCGACAAAGGTTGGCTGGAACTCGATTTGTGGCGCGTGCCGGCGCCGGCCGATTCCGCGCATCGCGATGAAGTAGCGGCGTATGTGCGCCCACACGATGTGCAACTGACGCTCGAAGCCGATCCGCTATTACCGCAGGCGCGCGTGCTACATGTCCACCACGCGGGTTCGGTTTATAAGCTGGAGTTGCAGATATTGGGGCACGACGGTCGCGACGATATCGAAGTTGAAATATCGCGCCGCGAATATCAGGAGTTAAATGTAAAAGTGGGCGATACGGTGTATCTAAAACTGGCTAATCCGAGAATCTATCCGCTCGACAAGCCCGGCGAGGCATCGCCGGCGGATAAAAAAGTGGTAGGTCGTTAAACCGCTTGCCAAAGATTGCACGTCGGAAGGTTGTAGGGTGGCAAGATAGGGCGCGTTATCGCGCCCCTTATTCAGCATGCATTGCTTACTAGCTAGGCATGCACTTCTTCCTGAATAGCCGCATCAAAACCTTCGATGATGGGAGGAGACGCGCGAGCTTTTCTATATGGGTATTTCCGCTTGTGTCGATACCTCTATTGCGTCAGCACAAAAATATTACCCATAATAATTGTCTCTCTTTCCTTGCGTAACTCGAGCTTTCCGCAACGCACTATCGAGAAGCCGTAGTTGGCGGCGAGTTCGCGAATATAAGTTGCACTATGCGCATAGCGCCCACTGGTCAGTAATTTGTAGGTGCCCTCCGGTAAATCTTCGACCGAAAAAACGAACAGGCCGCCCGCCGCGAACACCTTGCGAATACCTTTGAATATCGGTTCAAGATTACCCACGTACACGAATACGTCCGCCGCCAGCACCAAATCGTAGTGCGGAAATTCGCGCTCGGAGCGCTCGAGATATTCGACGATGTCCTCCGCGTAAAGATTGCTGTATATGCCTTTACGCTCGGCCACCTCCAGCATTTTCGGCGACAGATCGACGCCGCGAATTTCGTTGACGATATCCGCAACGTGCTCGCCGGCGAGACCGGTGCCGCAGCCGAGATCGAGCGCATGTTCGAATTTGTCGCTGCGTTTGGCCGTGCCGTCAATGGCGGTGCGAATCAGATTCGGCGCGCGGTATTTAAGATCGCCGACCAGCCGGCTTTCAAATTGGTCCGCGAAATCATCGAACAGGCATTTAACGTAGGCTTGTGGTGCCGTCTCCGTGGTTTCGCCGCGTAGCGAAGTTAACAGATGGCTGGTCGAGGTATTGTCCGGTTCCAGTTCCAGGCCGCGTTCGAACGCAGCGCGTGCTTCAGCAAATTTGCCCTGACTCATAAGCGCGCTGCCTAAATTATTGTGTGCCAGCGCATAATCCGGCTGCAGGCTCAGCGCGCGTCGAAAATAAGTTATCGCGTCATCGAACAAATCGCGATGCGCGAGCACGGCGCCCAGGTTACAAAGGATGTCGGCGCGGGCGGGCTCCAACGCCAAGGCGGCGTGAAAGCTATTACCGGCCTCGGCCCATTTGTTTTGTTGCATGAGTGCAGAGCCCAGGTTGTCGTGTGCGGCGGCATAATTCGGCTGCAAGGAGAGTGCGCGCTGCAAGCTGAGAATAGCCGCATCGACTTTGCCCTGCTGTTGCAGAATGACCCCCAGATTGCAGTAAACATCGGCGCGATCCGGTTGTAGTGTCAAAACTTTTTCGTAACAGTCGATCGCTTCATCGATCCTGTGTAGCCGCTGCAGCACTGTGCCGAGATTGCACAGCGTATTAACCTGCTGCGGCTGCAGCGCCAGAGCTTTGTGGTAACAGTCGATCGCTGCGTCCGAGTCGCCACGGCGGGCCAGCAGCGTACCTAAATTGCTCAGCGCATCGATATGTCCCGGCTCGATAGCCAGCGTTTGTTGAAAGCAGGTCATCGCCGCGGCGAAATCGTTTTGCAGTGCACATACACTGCCCAGCTGGTAGTGAGTTTCAGCGAGCTGTGAGTTCAATGCCAGTGCCTGTCGGTAACTGGTGCTGGCTCGAGCGAACTGGCGCTGCGCACGCAGTGCATCGCCCAAGCTGTGGTGAGCCTCGGCATAATCCGGCCGCAGCGCAAGCGCGCGACTGATGAAATCGATGGCTTGATCATTTTGTCCGAGCTTATACGCGTTCAAA
>DATIED010000610.1:0-2217 GCA_035455965.1 Spongiibacteraceae bacterium | reverse complement strand
GCTGCAGCACCGCCTCGAAAAATCCAGCGGCGGACTCGGCATCGGTTTAAGCATTGTGAAGCGTCTCGTCGAAATGCACGGCGGTAGCGTGGAGGTACATAGCGCCGGTGCCGGCTTCGGCAGCGAATTTATCGTGAGGTTGCGGGTACTGATGACCTTGGCCAGCGCTGCGACGCCGCCCGCACGAGTGCCACTGGTACCGCCAGCATCGACGCGCTGTCGCATTCTTATCGCCGACGATAATGTCGATGCGGTTGCCAGTATGGCGATGTTGCTGGAACTGATGGGCAATGAAGTGGTGGTCGCGCACGATGGGCAGCAGGCATGCGATATGGCAGCAGCCTTTCAGCCTTCTGTGGTCATTCTCGACATCGGCATGCCCAGGCTCAACGGTTACGCGGCCTGTAGATTGATGCGCACTCAAGCCTGGAGTGCCAATGCAACTATTATCGCACTGACGGGATGGGGGCAGTTGGAGGATCAGCGGCGATCCGACGAGGCAGGCTTCGATCATCACCTGGTGAAGCCAATCGATCCGGCAGTGCTGGAAAAATTAATATCGGCGATAAAGGGCGCGACCGCCGGCGATATATCGCGAGCCGACGAACAGCAGCTGGCGGCTGCGCGCGACGATACTCAAGAATAACGCTACCTGAAATTGCAGCGGCAAGCATCAATAGGGCATCGCCGAAATTTATTGAACGGGTTGATTCTCTTCCTCGTATTGGCGCAGGCGGTTGTATAGGGTCTTGGGGCTAAGTCCCAGCACCTCGGCCGCTTTTTCCTTATGCCCGCCACATTTTTCGAGCGTTGCCATGATTAATGTGCGCTCCATTTCGGCGATGGTGCCACCGACGCGCATGGTTAGTCCTGAGCCCTGCGCTACCGGTTTCGGAGCGCCGAATTCATTCGGTAGACAATTGAGATCGATAATATCGTCGGCCATGATAAAGGCTCGATACATCACGTTTTTAAGCTCGCGCACATTGCCGGGCCAGTGATAGGTTTTTAATATCTGCAGCGCGGCCGGTGCGATCTGCTTCTGCGTCTGCTCCTGCCGATTGAATTCCTCCAATAGATGCTTGGCGAGCAGCTCCACATCGTCGCCGCGCTCGCATAGCGGCGGTAAATGCAGCGGGAATACCTGCAGACGGTACATTAAGTCTTCGCGCAATTTACCGGCTGCGACCGCCTCTTCCGGAATGCGATTGGTGGCGGCGACAATGCGTATATCCGTTTCGAGCTCCTGATCCGAGCCGACGCGCATGAAGCGGCCGGTCTCCAGGACACGCAATAATTTCACTTGTAGTTCGATCGGCATTTCCGTGACTTCATCGAGAAACAGTGTGCCGCCGTGCGCGCGTTCAAAATAGCCGCGATGATTGCGAGTCGCCCCCGTGAAGCTGCCTTTCTCGTGCCCAAACATTTCACTTTCAATCAGTTGCGGTGAAATTGCCCCGCAATTAACTGCCAGGAATGCTTCCTTGTGGCGACGGCTGAGATCGTGCAGAGTGCGCGCTGCCAGCTCTTTACCGGTGCCGCTTTGGCCGACGATCAATACGGTTGCCGCAGTCGGTGCCACGCGACCGATTTGATCGTAGCAATGCTGCATCGCATCGCTGTTGCCCAGCATGCTGCCGAAGCGGCCGAAGCGGCGCAATTCATCGCGTAAATTATGAATCTCGGCCTTGAGTTCGATTGGCCGTGCGACGCGCGATAGCACCGACTTCAACTGGCGCAGATTAATCGGCTTAATCAGATAATCGGCCGCGCCCAGCCGCAGGGCCTGCACTGAGGTTTCGATACTCGCGTGACCGGTAATCAGCACAATTTCGGTAGTCGCCCGGGTCTCTAAGTCCTGAAATAACTCCATGCCATCGCCGTCGGGGAGCACCAGGTCGAGCAGCACCACATCCGGGTGTTTATGGGCCATATGCTCGCGGGCCTGCTGCAGGTTAGCCGCCGAGGCCGTGCTAAACCCTTCCAGCTCAACCAGTTGGGCAAGTGTATTTAGGGCATCAATGTCGTCGTCAACTATTAAAACATGAGGCATGTTGTCGGTCGATATCCTGTCGTTAACTGCTCATCGCGATCTGTTCATCGCAGAGCACACGTTAAAAAAACGTTATCAAATTCACAATGCATTTTTCGAGAAAAATACGTAGCGCTCTGGCAATAGGTGCATTGCGTCACAAATTTAGCGTTAAATTTCGATCA
>DATIED010000609.1:0-3580 GCA_035455965.1 Spongiibacteraceae bacterium | reverse complement strand
GCTGGCGGACGACAGCGGATTCATCAGCTATCTGTTGCTGTGGGCCTTTACCTCGATGGTATTTTTCACCGCCGCGCACAATATTATCTGGCCGTACGCGCTGTCTGCGCTGCCGGCCTTTGCGATTTTGACGGTGGAATTATGGAGTCGCTGGCGCGTCGCTTTACCCATCAATAATACAACCGTCGACACCTCGGGTACCGTCGGTCCACGCTTGTTGGCGGCGAGCTTTGCTACGCCGCTGGTCATGCTGATACTGACTGCGGTATACAGCTATGACCAACAGGTTTTATTGAAGTCTTCGCAACGGGATACCGCCCAGTTTTATTTACAGGCGCGACCGTCGGCGGCCAGCGGGTTGTACTATTTTCGACGTCGCTATTATTCGGGCGAATTCTATTCCGCCGGCAAAGCGCAGGTCGCAACAATCAACGATGTCGAGCGCCTGCACAACAACGGCGTGGTCGATTTTTTCGTGATTCAAAGCGACGACTTTGCCGAGTGGCCTGCCGAGCAGCGCGCATACTTCAAAACCGCAGCCCAGTTCGGCGAGTTTGTCGTATTGGAAGAGGTAGCGCCACCCACCACACCGGCGCCGCAGCCTAGCGAATAAATCCGCCCCATTGCAATCAACCGCGGGAGACTTGCGGAGATTCCTGCCGCCGGTTATGGTCAGCCCAGCGCTATTCATCGAGATAACATCATGCCCCTCAGTTCCGTTTCAACCGTAGTGCCGCAGGCGCTGCCGCTAAAAGAGCCGACGATTTCCTGCGTCGTGCCGGCCTATAACGAAGCCGCCAACCTGCGCCTATTGGTTCCGCAATTAACCGAAACCCTGCACAGCTTATCGAAACATGTGGAGATTATTATCGTCGACGATGGCAGCTCCGACGACACCGCCGCCACTGCCGCCGCACTGACCGAGCACTATCCCGTCAACTGCGTGCTGCTATCGCGCAACTTCGGTAAGGAGGCCGCGCTCACTGCCGGTATTCACGAGGCCAGCGGCGATGTAGTGATCCTGATGGACTCCGACCTGCAGCATCCGGTGGCGATGATTCCGGTATTCTTCGCCAAGTGGCGCGAAGGTTTCGAGATGGTGTATGGCGTGCGTACCAATCGCGACGATGAAGGTTTTCTGAAACGGCATCTCACCAATGCGTTTTACACTTTGCTGCGTAAAGCCTCGCGCATTCCGATTCAACCCGATGCCGGCGATTTTCGCCTGCTCGACCGCAAAGTGGTCGACTCGTTAAAAGCGCTGCCCGAACGCAGTCGCTTTATGAAAGGTTTATATGCATGGGTCGGTTACAAAAGTATCGGCGTGCCATTCCAGGTCGAAGAGCGACACTCCGGCATCACCACCTTTAATTTCCGTCGCCTTACGCGCCTGGCGATCGTCGGCACGGTCGCCTTCACCGAGTTGCCGCTGCGTATTTCCGCGTTGCTCGGCCTGGCGATTTCGCTGCTTTCGATTATTTACGGCATTTATGTCGCTGTCCGCACGCTGGTCTACGGCGTCGATCTGGCAGGCTGGCCGACGCTGGTGGTCGCTATTACGTTTCTTGGCGGCATCCAATTAATGGCGATCGGGGTGCTTGGCGAATATATCGCGCGCATCTTCAACGAAGTGAAAGGCCGGCCCAATTACATTGTCGCGCGGCGTATTGGCTTCGAGCGCGAGGACCGCCAGTGATTCGTCAGCTCGCGCGTTTTGGCGTAGTGGGCATCGCGGCGATGGCGGTGCATTGGCTGGTAGTAGCAGTCCTGGTGCCGCTCGGCGCACTGCCGCTGATCGCCAATGTGGTTGCCTTCGCGATCGCATTCAACGTCAGCTATATCGGCCATCGCCATTGGACTTTCGCGGCCGATAGCGCTGTCGATGTCGTCGCCGACGATCGCGGCACCCCATTCAAGCGCTTCTTCGGCGTCGCCCTGCTCAGCTTCGTGTTGAACGAAATTCTTTACTACCTGCTGCTGCGATACACCACGCTGGATTATCGCATCGCGCTGCTCATCGTACTGATCGCTGTCGCCGCGCTGACTTTTATCCTTAGCCGCTACTGGGCGTTCCGGCGCGCATGAAAAAAATCATCCTCTGCGCCGATGACTTCGGCCAATCGACCGCCATCGGCACCGGCATTCTGCAATTGGTGCAAGCGCAACGCTTATCGGCGGTCAGCTGCATGACCGAAAGCCCTTACTGGCCGGATGGCGCTAAGGAGTTGATTCGTTTTCGCGAGTCGGTCGATATCGGACTGCACTTCAATTTAACGCATGCCTTCGCTGCGCAAGCATTTGCGGCGCGACCACTCGGAGCGCTGCTGATCGCCGCGCTAAGCGGTCGCATCGATCGCCGCGCGCTCGCAACGAGCCTGCATACGCAGCTCGATCGCTTCGAGGCTGCAGCGGGAGAGATGCCCGATTTCATCGACGGCCACCAGCATGTGCATATTTTTCCCAGTATTCGCGGCGTCGTGCTGGGCGAATTAAAACACCGCTATCCGCGCCGCAAACCGTATCTGCGCACCGTTAATCCGCGCCTTCGAGATAGCGATGGAGCGCTCAAACTCAGCTTTTTAAAGCTATTAAACAGCGGGTTCCGGCGCACGGCAACGCGCTCCGGATTGGCGTCGACCTATGGTTTCAGCGGTATCTATTCGCTGCAAGCCAACGCAAATTTCCCCGCCTTGATGCAGCGTTGGATAGCTGCAGCGCGCAACGGCGACCTGTTGATGTGTCATCCCGGGCTGGCCGATGACAACGCTGCGGACCCAATCGCTGCCACTCGCCCCCACGAATTACAGTTTTTAAATAGCCCCGACTTCGCTGCACTGCTGCTACGCAACGATGTGCAATTGAGCCGTTTTCAATCTCTGTAAAACTCAAACGGCTCGCTTTGCCGCCACTCGAATAGTCGTTCTAAGCTTATTCGATATTCTCGTCACGTTTGGATTCGGCTAACTGTTCCGCGCTGCCCTCCCGCTGATAAAGACTTTTCCATTCGCCATAGGGCATCCCGTAGACGTGCTCGCGCGCCTCCTCATAAGCGATATTTACGTTGTTTTCAGCAGCCGCAGCGACATACCACTTGGCCAAACAGTTGCGGCAAAAGCCCGCCAGATTCATTAAATCGATGTTTTGCACATCTTTGCGGTTGTCCAAATGCTGTAATAAACGGCGAAAAACCGCTGCCTCGATTGCCGTTGCCGTGGTCTCAATCATTGCGATACTCCTGTTGTTACCGTGAAAAAAAATACGCTACACGCGCCGCTCGAACTATTTGGCGGCCGAAAAATAACTCTCGGTCGCCCCTAAATACGCTCCGTCACATTTTACTTTTACGTAATAAATGCAAAACAATAATGCCGGCGCGCAAAAAAAATACAAAATTTCTACAAAACTTAAAATTTAGACGTATAATTGTTCGCGTGTTACTGCACAAATCCACCAACTCTACTCACAAGGATTTTAGTTATGGCAGCAGCAAAAAAGAAAGCAACCACAGTAGCGGCCATCGAGAAGCAAATCGCAGCACTCGAAGCCAAACTGAAAAAGGCCCGCGCTAAACAGGCGGTAG
>DATIED010000608.1:0-4302 GCA_035455965.1 Spongiibacteraceae bacterium | reverse complement strand
AAAACCGGTGTGCACATCGCCGGCGATAAAGGCCGGATGATTGATTAGGCGCCGCAAAAATGCCGTATTGGTTTGGCAGCCCAGCAGCACATACTCGGCCAGCGCGCGATCGGACTTCGCGATTGCGTCAGCGCGATCGGTGCCCGCCACGATGACTTTCGCCAACATCGGATCGAATGCCGCCGTCACTTCACCGCCCTCGACGATGCCGCTATCGATGCGCGTATTCGCCGGCGTGCGTAATTTCAAAATTGGGCCGGTGGTCGGGGTATAGCCGCGCGCGGGATCCTCGGCATAAATACGATACTCGATCGCATGGCCGGTCGATGTCACATCGGCCTGCGTGTAACCGAGTTGCTCGCCGGCGGCGATACGCAATTGCTCGTGCACCAAATCCTTGCCGGTGATGATTTCGGTAACCGGATGCTCGACCTGCAAACGCGTGTTCATTTCGAGGAAATAAAATTCGCCCTTCTGGCCGAAAATAAATTCCACCGTACCGGCGTTGCGATAACCGGCCTTGCGAGCAATACCTGCTGCGGTTTCGCAAATTTTTGCGCGCAGCTCGGGGGTCAGAGCCGGCGATGGTGTCTCTTCGACGATTTTTTGAAAGCGGCGCTGTACCGAGCACTCGCGCTCGAACAGATGCACGACATTGCCGTGCGCATCGCCGAGCACCTGCACTTCGATGTGGCGCGGGTTTTCGACATAGCATTCGACGTACAAACGACCATCGCCGAAGTAGCGCTGGCCTTCGCTGCGCGCGCGCTCGATTTCCGCTTCCAGCACATCGAGATCGCGCACGATGCGCATGCCTTTACCGCCGCCGCCGGCCGCTGGTTTAATCAGCAATGGCAACGGTACCTTGCGGGCGCGCTCGACAAAGGTCGCAGGATCGTCGTCTTCGATCGCCGAGGGTGCCACCGGAAAACCGCCGGCTTCGACAAAGGCGCGTGCGCGCACCTTGTCGCCCATCAAATCGATTTGCTCGGGAGTCGGCCCGACGAAAATTAAACCGGCCGCCGCAACGGCGCGCGCAAAACCGGTATTTTCGGACAGAAAACCGTAGCCCGGATGAATCGCACCGGCACCGGAGCTTTTTGCGGCCGCGATAATTTGTTCGCCATCGAGATACGCGGCAACCGGTGTTTTACCGGTGATTTCTATCGCTTTATCCGCCATGCGCACTGCCGGCGAGTGGCGATCGGCGGCGTGATAGACCACTACACCTTCGAGCCCCAATGCCTGCACGGTGCGCAAAATGCGCACCGCGATTTCGCCGCGATTGGCGACCAGCACGGAACGGAACGGCCAACTATTCATGAGGCTCTCCTGATTTTTGTATTCAATTTATGATTGCTGCCTAACTTAAAGTATCTAACAAAATGAACACGCACCCTCGCCGGCAAGGCGCCGTGCAGCGGGTCCTTCAGGGGACGTGAGCGCGCAAGGATGCGCGCGCCCGAGCCTAACAGGATGTTTGCTGTAGGCGATCCCCGGAAGGACCTGCTGCATCGCGCCAAACCACAAACCTTAAAGTTCATTTTGTTAGATGTTCTTAAACTGTCGTTACTTAACTTTCGCTTTTTAGTCTCGTTATTAACGTAAACCTTCGATTTTCGATTCGGGCTGCTCTAATAATTTTTCCAAACGCGTCACCAATGCGGACAAACGCTTGGTTTCGGCGCGTAAATCGCTATCGCTCTGCGCCTGCTCGCCGCCGGCTTGCGGCTGGGCGATACCGCTGCACAAAATCGACATAATCTGATCGACGGTTTCATCGATATCCAGCTCGCCGCGCCCGGAAATATAATTCCACGTGCGGTGTTCGATACAGCCGAACACCATATCGCGCAGCAGCGGCAACGGCACATCGCTGCGAAATTCGTTGGCGCGCACGCCTTCCTCGACGATATCCATAATAAATTTCGAATAGCGCCGGATGCTGCCATGCAGATCGAGATCGTAGTAATCGAGCTCGGAACGCACTTCGCGAAACAGCAGGCGACACAACTGCGGATTATCGATAATCGTGCGCAAATGCCGCCAAATGATGAAACGCAAGCGCTGGCGGCTACCGACGATACCGGCCAGATCGCGCGTGTAATCGTCGACCATGCCCTCGTACCACTGCTCCATCACCATCAACAGCAACGCACGCTTGCTTTCAAAATACTTGTAGACCGTGCCCTCGACCACACCGGCGCGCTCGGCGATCTCCGACACCGCCGCGGCCTCGTAGCCGCGCTCGGCAAATACCTCCAGTGCCGCCGATAAAATAGCGCCGACCCGCTGCTCGCGAGCGAGACGCACAAACTTCTTTGGCGTGGTTGCGGCCATTGTTTATCTCTAAATTGTGGTCGGTTGGCGACTCAAGTGAGCCATACTCACTAACCGCTGCTCCCATACCCGGCATACCGGGCCGGCCAGGCGCTGACAACGCCTCGCAGCCAGCATAAACCAAGCAGGTTTTGGCTAAAAATGCAGGGGTTAAGCGCGTTACCAAGAAGGTCTTGCTTTTGCCCTAGGCATCGCCATAGAATAAATGAGTGAGACTCATTGTCAGCGATGGGCTTTTCGCCTGTCAACCCCAAACGAATTCCCTAAACAAAATAGCCAAACGAACCCTAAACAATAGATAGTGCCTCAGGAGAACCACCATGTCGGCCCAAACCAGCGTGCATCAAGTATTTTCCGGACTCTCCAACGACGAACAGGAAATCCTCGATCAGGCCGATAAGTTTGGTCGCAACGAACTCTATCCGTTGGCGCAGCGCATGGACGACGAAGAGTGGTGGCCGGAAGAAATATTCCCGAAGATCGGCGCCACCGGTTACTTCGGCGTGACCGCCTCGTCCGAGTACGGCGGCGCGGAGATGGATCTGTTCTCCAGCGGCCTGGTGCTGCAGGGCTTCTCGCGCTGGAACCACTCGCTCGGCCTGGCCTGGGTCGCCCATGAAAACCTGTGCCTGCACAATATTCTGCGCAACGCCAACGCCGAGCAAAAACAACGCTACGCGCCGAAGCTGATCAGCGGCGAATGGATCGGCGCACTGGGTCTCACCGAGCCGGGTGCAGGCTCCGATGCGATCGGTTCGATGCGCACCACCGCGCGTCGCGAAGGCGATTACTACATCCTCAACGGCAGCAAAATTTTTATCACCAACGGTCCGGTGGCCGATGTGCTGCTGGTGTACGCAAAGACCGATAAGGACGCGGGCAACAAAGGCGTTTCCGCCTTCATCGTCGAGAAAGATTTCCCCGGTTTCCGCGTCGCGCAGAAGCTGATCAAGATGGGCTTCCGCGGCAGCCAGACCGCCGAGCTGGTGTTCGAGAATTGCAAGGTACCGGCGGCCAACCTGGTCGGCGAAGAAAATCGCGGCGTGAAGGTCGTGATGAGCGGTCTCGATCTCGAGCGCTCGATGATTTCGCCGATCTGCCTGGGTATCGCCGAACGCGCGCTGGACCTCAGCATCGAATACGCCAAAACCCGCCAGCAATTCGGCCAGCCGATCGCCAATTTCCAAATGGTGCGCGCGAAGATTGCCGATATGTATACCTGGGTCGAATCGATGCGCCTGTATACCTACTCGGTATTGCGCGCGGCGAATACGCTCGACGAAGACGGCGGCGGTCGCGGCGATATCCATAAACTGACTGCGGCAGGCGTGTTGTATGTCGCCGAAACCATGAACAAAGTATTGAACGAAGCAGTGCAGGTACACGGCGGTTACGGCTACATCTGGGAATCCGAAATCAACCGTTTGTATCGCTCGATCAAATTGCTCGAGATCGGCGCCGGCACCAGCGAAGTTCGCAAAATCATTATTGCCGACGAATTGTTGGGCAGATAACCAAACACCCCTCCGCCTCGCTGTGCTCGGCACCTCCCCTTAGGCCCTTTGGGTCCTATTTTATAGGGGAGGCAAGTTAGTGCTCAGGCTTGCTCCCCCTATTAATAGGGGGAGTGCCCGCAAGGGCGAGGGGGTCGTTTTTTTGTTTTTTTGAGAACTGAATTTAAATGACAGCAGACACAAACCCCAACGCCGCTATTACCGCCGGCATCGCCGCACAAATCTGGAGTGCAAAGACCGCGTTCCGCGACGATGCGTTCGAAAATAAAGTCGTACTCGTCTCCGGTGGCGGCAGCGGTATCGGTATGGCTTGTGCCCTGCTGTTCGCGCGGCTCGGCGCAAAAGTCGCGATCTGCGGCCGCACGCTCGAAAAACTCGAAACCGCCGTCGAGTTTGCAAAAAGCAAAGGTGCCTCGATACTCGCACTGCAAACCAATATTCGCGAACC
>DATIED010000607.1:0-3070 GCA_035455965.1 Spongiibacteraceae bacterium | reverse complement strand
GGAGCATCCACCTGACGCCGGTCTTAGTTGCAATTTTTGCACTGCTCCTATTCGCCAGAGAGCGTAACAACGCAGGCAGTTCGCAATCAGCACCAAATTACGATAAGCCCGCGGCGATCGTGCTACTGCTGGCCACCGTCGCGTTGTTGCTGTATGCGATGTATGGTATCGACGATCTAAATTATAACTACATCGGTCTTTTTTATTACGCGGTGCCAGGCTTTACCGTCGCGCTGATTGTCGCCAGTTTAATGATGCCCCGCTCGCGGATCACAAAAGTAATCGTTGCGCTGATCGTCGCAGGTGCCGCGCTCCCCTACACGCTAAGGCAGGCAGCGATACCGACCGCTTATGCGCCGAACTATCACGACGCGCGCATCGCCCCCTATTTCGGGCAGGTACTGTCGCTAAAAAATGGCGTTATCGCACTCGATTTGGATAACAGTAAAGATTGGGGGCCAATCTGGTCTACGCTGCTCGGCATTGAAATTTATGCCGCTCGCCACGAAACCGAGCAATTATTCTGCATCAACAAAAACTGGCACATTTCCTTTGGCGTAAATGCGCGGTGTACGGAACAGCAGCTATTGCAGGGTAACCGCTACGTCGTTTCAACCTCGACCCAATTTGCAGAAAGTCTCCACCAGAGTAGCGCGATCGATCTCGGCGGTATCCGCTTCTACAAATTCCACGCCCCCACACTCGCGCAAAATCAAATTCTCGATGTCGCCAGCAATCAAACGCTGTACGCCAGTAGTGTTTTGAACAAAGGCTGGTCCATACCCGATGGCAATTTTGTTTGGTCCGAAGGTTCTAACGCCACGCTCGCCGTCAACGTCGACCCGCAGTTATCGTCGGCGCAGCTGAAGCTCGATATGTCGGCCTTTCTACCAAAGCCCGGTTCCCAACAGCAGGTCGCTGTCTTCATCAACCATATTGAAGCCGGCAACATTCATTTCGACACCAATAACAATCGCGGGGTGCGCGCATTCAAACTGCTGCCCGGCATGGCGGAAAAAGCGGGGCCGATTTCAGTCGAGTTCCGTATTCGCGAGCCACTCTCGCCACAATCGGCGGGATTGGGTGCCGATCCCCGAATGCTGGGAATCGCGCTTTACAGCATCGCTGTCGGCGAGTGATTTCAGAGGAATCTGCATCGTTTCAAGAGGAGGTTTCGGGCAAAACCGGCGACCGCGAATCCCGCAATCGCTGCGCTACACCGCGCCCTAAATTGCGTGTCGGAATCTCTACAAAACGATGCGTAAGCTCAGCAGCAATAACAACCAGAGGCACCGCCGTTAGAACCAGGCGCAGTCCACTCAATTCAGTCGATGGCGCCAGCTGGTGGCAAATACTGCGCGCCAACTCAAAACAAGGCAGATGTACGAGATAGATCGCATACGATCGTACGCCGAGCGCCACGACAGCATCCTTTAGCGGCCCCGCCGCGAATAGATAGTCCTTATCGAACGACGCAACATAAACACAGAGGCCGCAGCTCATGGCCAACACGCCGATAGTCATCGGCGATGGCGCACCGAATATTTCAAACGTGTAGTTTCCCAGCACTCGCGGTATCGCACAGATCAGCGCGACCAGACCGATCAATGCCAGCGGCCGCCAGCGGGAGTTACGCAGAAAGCGCGGCTCGCCCAGCGCATAATGCGAACCAGTGGAGAGCAATGCCAGCAACACCCCCCATAGCAGACCATCGATACGGATAAACCATCCCAGACTAAATAATGGACGCGTCCAGGTCAGCAACGCCGCCAATACCAGCAGTATCAGCGGCATTAACCAGCGCCGCGGTACCAATAGCAGCACTATCGGCAGCAAAAAATAGAACTGCTCCTCCAACGACAAGGTCCAATACGGCAGCAAGATCACCACATCGCTGCACACCCTCCCCATACTGCCGGTCGCACCGCACTGATACCAATAGAAATTGGCAACGCTGAACGCCGCTGCCAGCACATCATTAGCTAGGGTACGCGCCGGCGGATATGTATCCGGTTTGACGATTGCGGACAATAGCAGCGGAATTGCCAGCCACAGCCATGCCGATGGCAATAAGCGAAATACGCGTCGGATGGCAAACGTCTTCAGCTCCAGCGACCAATTCCCGCGCCCGGCGACGGCAGCCATGTAGGTCGATAACGATCGGGTGATCACGTAGCCGGAAATCGCACAGAACAGATCGACGCCGCCCCAAAAACCGAAGTAATGCCCGACTTTGTTTAACGCCGGAACGCTGTGACCGATCAATAAAGGAAAATGTTGAACCAATGCGGTGACGATCGCCACTGCACGGAGCACTTCGATATCGGTATTTCTTTTCGCGCGCATTTGGATGTCGGACGTATATCGGTTAAGTGTTATGTAGATAACGGCAAAAATTGGTTTGAATACAATCTCGACTTATCTGCATCGACGCAGTGGCAACGGTTCTTTACGATCAAGCCCTTGCCGCTCCAACAGCCTTAATATCGCCCTCTTCAAGGCGCTAATATCTGATTATATCTAGCCCGCAGCGCCTGAATCGTGGACAATTACCTGGGCAGCCGACAGCGCATGAATCACCGCTGCAGCAACGACGCAGCCAACGCCGTAACCAACGACATAACTAACAGTCGCCCCATAAACTATGCGAAGACTCTTAAATTCAGGGTGCCGGCAAAAAACTATCCAGTCGATGCAGCGCCATCCAATAAATACAAGGCATTTATCGGCGTTTCATCCAACGATTCGGCAAACCCAGTTACCTTAACGAACTTGGCGGACCATGACAATTATTTTTCAACGCCCCGATATCGACAGCCAAACTCGACGTTTAATCTCACCCTTGAAAACTTCGCTGGCACTGTATACCGCGTCTTTCCTGGCATCGGCGCTACTCGGCCGCTATTTATTCCACTATGCCGTTGCACCCTCGATCGCCCTAACACTGGTATATGGCCTCGGACTGATCATTCTATACGCGGGTCAGCAACGCTTAGGTTGGATCGGCGCATGGCTCTGCATCTGCGCGCTCTTTTTTTATATTCTAAGTGGCAACGACTTCGCCTTTAAG
>DATIED010000606.1:0-2048 GCA_035455965.1 Spongiibacteraceae bacterium | reverse complement strand
GATCGGTAATACGATCATGCCCAGCGCGGGATTGCTGCCGAAAATCAGCGCTGCCATCGGGATACCCGAAGCCAGGGTTTTTTTTGAGCCGCAGAACACCACGGCGATTTCGTCTTTGCGATTGCAATGCAAAGCGCGTGCGATACGCGTGCTGAGCCATAAAATAATAGCGAGGAAAACCGCGTCCACCGCGAAGGTGGTGGCGATCAGGCCGACACCGTGCTCGCGCCACAATCCCGATTGCACCGAGTTGCAGAACGCTGCGTAGACCAACAGGAGAATCACTATTTTGTCGATATTCGACGTGTAGTGTTTGATGCGGGCAAACCAGTGACCGATAAATGGCCGCAATGCCTGACCTATGATGATTGGCAGCAGCAATAGCTGCGCGATGTTGAGCATGGTGGCGCCGAGCGACATGCCCTGCGTGTGGGTGTTGGCGAGCCAGAGAATCAGCAGTGGCGTCAGTACGATGCCGAGCAAACCCGACAGCGTCGCATTAAAAATTGCCACCGGCACGTTGCCGCGCGCCAGCGCGGTCATCGCCACCGACGATGAAATCGTCGAAGGCAGCGCCGCCAGATAAGCGAAGCCCAACATCAAATCGCTGGGGATCATGGTTTTAAAAAACACGTTGAACAGCAGCCACACCAGTGGAAACACCGCATAGGTTAATCCTTGAATCACCAGATGCAGTCGCCACGCCAAAAAGCCCCGCTTCAAGCTTTCCAGCGGCAGGCCGATGCCGTGCAGGAAAAACACCAGCGCGATGCCGAGGTTGGTGGTGGTCTCGGCGTGCAACGCGCCGCCGCTGGCGCCGAACTGTGGAAACAGGCTGGCAAATACCACTGCCGCGAGCATGCCGAGTAAAAACCATTCCTGCGCGATGCGGCGCAGCCAGCGCTGTTGGGTAGTTGCCGGTTTGGTGGTGCCCGCTCGATTCATGGTCGCGTCTTTAAGTAAGTTTAGTTTTTTCATGGGGTCGTGTTGCCGTTCAGACGCGCGCCAAAAATATCGGTGCCGATGCGCAGCAGCGTGCTGCCCTCGAGAACTGCCGCATCGAGATCGCCCGACATGCCCATCGACAGGGTATCCAATTGCGGCCAGCGCTGTTGCAGCTGATCGAACAACGCATGCACGCGCGCAAAATTATGCCGCTGCACCAGCACATCGTCGCTGGCCTGCGGAATCGCCATCAGGCCGCGCAAGCGCAGTTGCGGTAGCGTCGCGACCGCCGCCGCCAGCGCCGGTAACTCTTCTACGCTAACGCCGGCTTTGCTGGCTTCGGCATTGATGTTGACCTGCAGGCAGATATTCAGCGGCGGCAATCCCGGTGCTCGCTGCGCTGCGAGACGCTCGGCAATCTTCAAGCGATCGACGCTGTGCACCCAGGCGAAATGAGCGGCGATCGCGCGCGTTTTGTTGGTTTGCAGCGGCCCGATAAAATGCCAGACGATGGGCAGATCGACTAACTCGGCCAATTTTTGCTCGGCTTCCTGCCAATAACTTTCGCCGATATCGATGACGCCGGCGGCCACGGCAGCGCGAATTGCGGCGGCGGATTGCGTTTTACTGACGGCCAGCAAAGTCAGCGCCGTTTCCGCGCGGCCATTTTTTATGCAGGCTTTACGGATGCGTTGCCGGACCTTTGCTATATTGTCTGCTATGTCAGATGGCATGAGATTCCAAATCGATCGACGCGCGATTGCTCTCGCTGTATTTCGCGCGGCATAAGCTGTCTGTGACGATCATCGCATTTGCCTGTTCCATAACATCGCGACTTCGGTGCAGCGGCTATTATAACCAGGCCGTCGCAGCCGATTCGCGAGGTTCTCAAAGGAAGCCGCATGGATATTACCGAATTACTCGCTTTCAGCGCTAAACAGGGCGCTTCCGATCTGCACTTGTCCGCCGGCTTGCCGCCGATGATTCGCGTCGATGGCGATGTGCGCCGCATCAACCTGCCGCCGATGGATCATAAACAGGTGCATGGGTTGATTTATGAAATCATGAACGATAAGCAGCGCAAGGACTACGAGGAGTTTCTC
>DATIED010000605.1:0-3667 GCA_035455965.1 Spongiibacteraceae bacterium | reverse complement strand
TGCGACTCGTGGCTTGGCGCCGACTCAATAATTAATAATGATAGAGGTCGACGTTATGAAACATTTACGGATGGGTTTTCTCGGCGGTTGTATCGTATTTTCGTTGCAGGCTCATGCGGTCATCAATTTCGGCATGGCTGGCGATAGCCTGACCGATGAATATCTGGCAAGTTCGCCGGGCGATTTGTCCGGTCTCAATCTGGCCGCCAAGAGTTGGGTGCAGATACTGGCACAGACGCGCAGCGCCGATTTTAATTTCGGCGCGTACAAACCCGATCCCAACAATAATTGGGGCGGCTCGCGCGATACCGGCTTTGAATATAATTATGCAAAATCGGGTGCGGTGGCTTCCGATAACACCAAAATGCTCCTGGGTACGAATGTTAATCTGCCGCCGACCAGATTTCCGATCACGTCCAGTGGTTCTTCGTATTTGAGCACTGAGATCAATGGCGATGCCGACGGTATCGGGCTCGCCGGCCAGGTTGGCGCCGGCAAGGTGGATACCGCCTTTATCGGCATCGGTGCCAACGACTTTCTATTCAAAACGAATTTATTCGATCCCAGCGGTTCCGGCGCGAGCATTCCGATTCCGTTGGCCAATTTGAATCTGCCCACCATCGTCACGCAGGTCAGCAGCAGTATTTTGAATGCCATCGACGCGTTGCGTAACGCACAACCGGCCGGCACCAATTTAAATATGCTGGTGGGTATGGTGCGCGCGCAGGATGCTGCAGGTAGCGATCCGCGCGCGCTGGCGATCGCGGATGCGGTGAATCAGATCAATACTATTTTAGTGAACGGCGTCGCGAGCCGCCGCGCGCTCGGTCAAAACATTGCAACGGTCGATCTGTGGGCCTGGGCCACCGATCCCAACGATCCGCATCACTACAATGCGGACGGCAGTGTGAATATCGGCGGTCTGACGATCGAGCCGACCGCGGTATCGAAGGATCCTCTAGCGGGCGATCTGGTGCCGGCCGGCACGCCGGGTGCCAGCACTACGCTGTGCAATGCGCAGGGCATGTGCGCGACGCAGCAAAACGCGACCCACCTGTACACCGAACCGAAGACGCATCCGAATACGTTGATTCAGGCATTGCTCGCCAATGAAATTATCGACGCGCTAAATACCAATTTCGGCGCCGGCGTTGCGCGGCTTAGCGATAGCGAAATACTTGCCATTCCGCAATATACCAGCGCCGTACCGGTACCTGCTGCGGCGTGGTTGTTTGCGTCCGGTGTGTTGGGATTGTTGGGTGTGGGGCGATATCGCCGGGCAGCGTAAGCGACCGGCACTGCATTTAAGTCGAATACATCAGGAGATGGAAAGGTTGAGATGTCTTTTGAGCGATCGGTACGTCAAAAAGCTAGGGAGCTATTTGTTGGAAAAATAAAGCTCTTTGGAGTGGTGGAGGTTTGATTGTGCGCGAATAACAGTATCGGTTGAATCTGTAGTAATGGGCGGTCATTCAACGGTACAAAGCTGCACCAGCTTGAATGACCGCCCCGATACTCGCCGTTAGCGAGCGCTGCAATCCGTGCGACTGATCACCACGCGCCGGTTCTCGGCTCGTCCTTCCGCGGTTTTATTGTCCGCGATGGGATCATTTTCACCGTGGCCTTCAACCGTCAGATGCGAACCCGTGGCAACACCTTTCGACTCCAGATAATCCGCAACAGCCTTCGCGCGACGCTCGGACAGTTTCTGGTTGTAATCTGGCTTGCCGATAGCATCGGTGTGACCCTCGACTCTACCGCTGATAAAGCTGAGTTTTGGATTTACCAATACCTTCGCCAGCTTGTCGAGTTGATCCTTATCTTCGTCGCTCACTACGGCCGAGTTGAAGGCGAAGTGCGTTTTCAGCGTGTAATCGCAGTCGCAACCCGCAGGACCGACGCGTTTTCCCGGTGGCGTGTTCGGGCATTGATCGGCAGTATCGCAAACACCATCGTTATCGGAGTCGGCACATTTCGCCGGCGGGGGCGGCGGTGGTGGCGGTACGGCAGCGACCGGCGCCGGTTTTGCAGGCTGAGGAAAGTTAAAGCCAACACCGATGAACGGGCCGCTGAAGCTGCCATCGAAGGCTTTATAGCCAGCAGTGTCTTTGTGCCCGGAGTTCACATCGTAGTAAATCTTTTTGTAACCGAAGCGCACTGAAAATAAATCGGTGAAATTGTATTGAAATTGCGGCATGAGTTCGTAAGTAGTATCGGAGTCTCCGCCGACACCGAGGCCAAGTAAACCATTGAAGCGCCAATTGTCGGAAATATGGATCGACGGTCGCAGCAACAGCATCGGATCGGTAACGTCTTGACTGTGGCTGAACTTCGTTGAGCCTACTTTGATGTCCCGGTCCAGCGTCAGATTGCGCACGCCGGCCATTACATCGATCCACGAATGCTCGCCCCAGGTATCGAAGCGGTAACCGATACCGCCGGTGACAATATTGGTATCGAAGTCGGCATCGACCTTCGTTCCCACCGGGACCAGCAATCCGTTTTTCGTTTTACCGTCATCGCTGGTCGAAAGGTAATCGTAGTCCAGATAAAACACGAAACGGTCGTAGCTGACCGTGCCGAAGCCCATGAAGCCGGATTCCAGATTCTCCCAAGTATCTCTATCGATGCTCACTTTTTGCGAGCCGGCGGTGACGTCGCCATCGACATTGGCTCCCCAGAAATAAGGTGCCAGTTCGAACTGCCACCCTTCCTGTTCGGACGCATGAGCGAGCGGTGTCAGCGGCAATAACGCGGCGACGGCCCAGATAGTATTTTTCCGCATGATTCTCTCCAGATCAATAGGGGGTTCGACAGCTGCGGATACCCAACGGTCCGCATGACCTCAGCCCACAGTCGCAGTCCAAGGCAATAAGTTGTCAACGATACCGAGGCACAGCTATCAAAAGGTGCATGAGGCGGAGCAAAGTTATCAGTTTGAGTATTGAGCCGCTATTGGACTTTAGTCCTATGCCGCGGAACTTTGGTCCCGGCGCAATGTCGGCCCCTTTTTGCCTTGTTGTCAGGGGAGCTGAGGTCTGGGAGCAGGTGGATTTGCCCCTATATAAACCGGAGTTGATCCGGATCCATCGGCAGCAAACCGGCGGTTTGTGCGATACTGCGCGCTCTCCAATTTTTGATATCCGGGTACCTCGTGCCGAAAAAAACGCCAGACCAATCGATCAAAAAACCCAGCGACGAGTTGCTGAAGGCCTCGTACAACGCCGGTCTTGCGAACGGCCGCTTGGAGGCTATCGAGGAAAGCATGGATACTGTGGCCGCCCTGATATTCAAGGCGGAAGCGATGATCGCCGGCCTTGGCGATAATGCGGATAATGCAATGCAGGCCAATGCGAACCACACCTTGCGGGCGTTGCAGGTGGCGTTTGCGGCGGTGACCGGCGCTGCGAATGGCAGCGCGGCTTGCCGCGAACTGTTGGAGCAATCCCGGCAACGATTAAATAAAAAAGCGGCGGCAATGCATTAATGGTTAGTGCCGCTCGTTGAACTGCCCGCCAGTTTTAGCTGGCGGGCGATAGGGCGATCGGCCAAGAGGTAGAACTAAGACATCGATCTACCGCCCGGTTGTCGTTACGGCAACAAACTATTGAGTAGCGGCGACGAGAATATTCGCGACGGATCGAACGAGTTCAATTGCGCGATGGCC
>DATIED010000604.1:0-7563 GCA_035455965.1 Spongiibacteraceae bacterium | reverse complement strand
GATCGCAAATCGACCGACCCATTGTTCAATGATCCAAAAGTGATTGCTGCCGCCTTTAGTCAAGAGGTCGTTAAAGATGGTAATAATAGCGATGTGTTGGAGTTGAGCCCCGATCATTATCTCGTATTGCGAAAGAAGGAGTATCTTCCGGCCGCACCCAAACCGCTGGATGAGGTGAAGGGAAATATCGCTGCTGAGATCAAGCAACAGCGTGCAGTGGAGGAAGTTAAGAGTATTGCTGAGCAACTCAAGAAACAGGTTAAGCAGGGAGGGGATCTCGATAAAGTTGCGAGCCAGCACGGTTACACTTTGAAATCCGTGGAAAAGACCGCGCGCAATAACGGCTCGATCAATCCGGAATTATTACGCGCGGCATTTGCATTACCGAAGATTTCTCAGCCAGCCGCGCAGCCCGTCGAGTCGCTGGAGCTTAGTAGCGGCGATGTGGCCGTAGTGCAATTGCAGGCAGTTGCGGACGGTGCTCCGGATAGCTTAAATGCAGCGCAGCGCGATGCTTTGCTAGCGCAACTGCAGCAGAGCTTTGGGACTGCTGGATTTGCCGCGTTTATGGAAGATACGCGCGCCCGAGCCGAAATAAAACGACGCTAGATCGTCGATAAGAGTACTTGGCGCGTGTCCGTGCTCGCGTCGAGTCTACTAATGGAGCAAGCCCATGTTTAAAGTGCTGACACTCAATCAAATTTCGATCAAGGGCCTCGAGCGGTTACCTCGCGATCAGTACGAAATCGCCAGCGAGTTCGCTAACCCCGATGCTATTTTACTGCGCAGCCATAAGCTGCAGCCGAACGATATCGGCGAATCGGTCAAAGCAGTCGCGCGCGCTGGCGCAGGTGTCAATAACATTCCGGTAGATAGTTGTAGCGAGCGCGGTATCCCCGTGTTTAACACACCAGGCGCCAATGCGAATGCGGTGAAAGAGCTCATCATGGCAGCACTGTTGCTCGGTTCGCGCGGTATTCTCGAAGGCATGACCTATGTGCAGACGCTATCCGATATGACCGATGCGACTGCCATGAGTAAATTGCTCGAAAAGGAAAAGCAACGTTTTAAAGGCAATGAGTTGGCTGGTAAAACGCTCGGTGTCGTCGGCCTCGGTGCGATTGGCTCGTTGGTTGCCGACACCGCGCTACAGCTGGGCATGGACGTAATGGGTTACGATCCTGCCTTATCAGTCGATGCCGCATGGCGGTTGCCGCGCGAAGTGCGCAAGATCGACAATTTGGTGTCGCTATTTGCCAAGGCCGATTACATTACCTTGCATTTGCCGGTGCTCGAAGCAACGCGTGGCCTGGTCAATAAAGAATTGCTCGCGCATTGCAAGCCGGAGTTGCGGCTGTTGAATTTTTCGCGCGAGGAGATCGTCGATGTGAGCGCCATTGTCGATGCGCTAAACGCCGGCCAGTTATATCGATACATTACCGACTTTCCAGCGCCGGGCTTGATTGGTCGTGGCGATGTCATACTGATGCCGCATATCGGTGCCAGCACGGATGAGGCCGAGGAAAATTGCGCGGTAATGGCGGCCGACCAACTGCGCAATTTTTTGGAGAACGGTAATATCACCAATTCCGTGAATTTTCCGTCGATAACGCTCGATCGCACCGGTGGAGTTCGACTGGCGATCACCAATCGCAATATTCCAAAGATGCTAGGGCAATTGCTGTCGGTGCTGGCCGATGCCGATATAAACGTGATCGATATGATCAACAAAAGCCGAGATGACGTGGCCTACAATCTTATCGATGTGGCCACCGAGCCGAGCGCTGAATTTTTGCAACGGATGCGCGCGGTGGCCGGTGTGGTTAATGTCCGTTTAATTCGTTGAGAATTGTTTAGGCCGCTCGTTGCTTAGTCACGGCGATCGAATGCTGAGTTAATCAGGAGTCCGCCATGCATGCATTGCGACTATCGGTTCAACTGCTTCTGGTCGGAGCGCTAACGGCCTGTACGCCAGCCTATGTGCAGCAGAGCGCAACAACCGCCGCTTCGCAGATGAGATTAAATGACGCGATCTCTGTGCAGCACAGCAACGAAAGACTGCTTTCTCGCCAATCGCAAATCTGTCTGGTTAGCAGTACCAGCGACACTGAATCCGGTTTGGCAGTGTTGCATGCAATGCAGGTCGGGTTCAGCGGTTATTTTCTTGCGGTCAATGTAGAAAACGAAGCGATGGATTATTTGCGGGCGTTGGCGAGCGATGCCTGCGCTGGCGCTTCGTATTTATTCTATGTGCAACCACAAGGGCAGTCCGATTGCTCCGGTAATACCGAAACCTGCCCCAGCGTTAATTATTCGCAGTTCGTCATTACGATTGTTAGTTGGACCGACAAAAAGCTCGTGGATCGCGTGACAGTATCCGTGAAAGAGGGCCTTTTGCAGGCTCAAAAAAGCGACTCTGAGCGTCTGCAAAAAGCTTTTGGGCAGCTCGCCAGTGCACTTAGCGGTGCGCCGTGACGACTTTGCGCGAAATCGAGACACTGTTGGGCTCGCAATTACGTAAACCGCCGTTGGCGCAATGGCAGCCGACGCTATCCGGCGATATCGACATTCATATCGATCGGCTGGGTGCCTGGTACCATGAGGGCGGGCGTATTGAGCGGCAACCGCTGATCAATTTATTTGCATCGATTTTGCGCCGCGAAGCGGACGGCGAATATTATTTGGTTACCCCGGTCGAGAAATGGCGAATACGCGTTGACGATACGCCGTTGCTTGCGGTGGATATGGAGGTCGCTGGCGAGCGCGGGCAGCAAAAAATTATCTTTCGCTTAAATACCGACGATTGGGTGGCGCTGGATCGACAACATCAGTTGAGCGGTCTGATCGAGCACGACACGAGTGAGCCGCACCCTTGCATACAGCTCGATTACGGCTTGAGCGCACGTTTGACGCGATCGTTATTTTATCGGCTGGTGGATATTGCCGAGCGGCGCGGTTTTGAGCTTGGCGTTGTTAGTGCGGGAGAGTGGTTTTCGCTGGGGAGATATGAGTAACGATAACTAGCATGACCCTTCTCGTATTTTTGATCAAAAAAGGCAGCTCTTAGGCTGCCTTTTTCTTTTGTGGATCGTTGTGAGTGCGGGGGCGTTACATATTGGGATAGGTCGGACCGCCGCCGCCCTCCGGGGTGACCCAATTAATGTTTTGTGCGGGGTCTTTGATGTCGCAGGTTTTGCAGTGCACGCAATTTTGCGCGTTGATTTGAAATCGCGGGCCATTGTCATCGCGGATGACTTCATAGACGCCCGCCGGGCAGTAACGTTGCGCGGGCTCGTCGTACAGTGGCAGGTTGCTGGCGATGGGTATCGCTGCATCCTTTAACTGCAAATGGCACGGCTGATCTTCTTCGTGATTGGTATTTGAGAGGAATACCGAGGATAAGCGATCGAAGCTCAACTGGTTATCCGGCTTGGGATAGTTGATGCGACCGCACTCCGCAGCGGGTTTCATTTGCGCGTAATCGGGTACCGGATCGCGCAGCGTCCACGGCAGGCCGCCATTAAAGATATTGATATCGACAAATGCGTAGGCTGCCCCAAATAGATTGCCGACTTTATGCATTACCGGGCCAAAGTTACGCTGCATATGCAGTTCTTTATAGGCCCAGCTATTTTCAAACTCGGTCGCGTATGCGCTGAGCTCTTCGCCAGTTTTGTCCTGTGCGGTAAGCGCATTGTGTAAAACTTCTGCAGCGACCAGGCCGGATTTCATTGCCGTATGGCTGCCTTTGATTTTGGCGAAGTTCAGCGTGCCTGCATCGCAACCGACTAACAGACCCCCGGGAAATGTCATTTTCGGCAGCGATTGCAGGCCACCTTTGGCAATGGCGCGTGCGCCGTAAACGATGCGTTTGCCGCCTTCCAAGTACTTTCTGACCGTTGGGTGGAGTTTGAGGCGCTGGAATTCTTCGAACGGACTTAAATGCGGATTGGAGTAGCTGAGATCGGTAATGAGGCCGACGTAAACTTGATTGTTATCGCCGTGATAGAGGAACCCGCCACCGGTCGAGCCCGTCTCGGTAAGTGGCCAACCGGCGCTGTGGAATACTAGGCCGGGCTGATGCTTGCTCGGATCGATCTCCCAGATTTCCTTTATGCCTATACCGTAGTGTTGTGGGTCGCGACCTTGGTCAAGCTGGAAATGTTTAATCAGTTGTTTGCCCAGGTTGCCGCGGCAGCCCTCGGCAAAGATCGTGTATTTTGCGTGTAGCTCCATGCCGGGCTGATAGCTGTCTTTGTGGTTGCCGGAGTGGTCTATACCCATATCGCCGGTGGCTACGCCTTTTACGCGGCCATCCTCGTGGTAAAGGATCTCGGCAGCGGCAAATCCGGGGAAAATTTCAGCACCCAGGGATTCGGCTTGCTCCGCCAGCCAGCGGCACAGATTACCCAGGCTAACAATGTAGTTGCCGTGGTTATGCATGGTTTTCGGAGCGAACATATTGGGAACTCGAACGCCCGATTGTTCATTTAACAAGTAGTAGACATGGTCGTCGCTAACCGGCGTATTGAGCGGTGCGCCTTTTTCTTTCCAGTCCGGGAATAACTCGTTCAATGCCCTGGGCTCGAAGACTGCACCGGATAAAATATGGGCGCCTACTTCGGAGCCTTTCTCGACGACACAGACGCTGACATCCTTACCCGTGTCTACGCTCAATTGGCGCAGGCGGCAGGCAGTGGCTAGTCCAGCGGGCCCCGCGCCGACAATGACAACGTCAAACTCCATTGCTTCGCGTTCCACAGATGATCTCCCGTGATGGTTTTGTAAGTATGGGGGCGGCAATACCGCGAAAAAAGATCGCAAGTATAAAAGTTGACGGCCAAAAAGGCCACGTTTGATCAGCATTTAGGCTTTGAGCTTATTGACCTGTCTGCCAAGACGAGTCAACATACGCACCGCTTTTTTGGTCGGGCGAGTGGCGGCAATTGCGTCGAATTCGACCGCTCTCCTGTACTTTCCGGTCTGTCTTAACTGCTATATACGGGGAATCCATGAAGATTCTGGTTACGGTAAAACGCGTCGTTGATTACAACGTTAAAGTGCGTCCCAAATCGGACGGTACTGGCGTTGATTTAAACAATGTGAAAATGTCTATAAATCCCTTTTGCGAAATTGCCGTTGAAGAGGCGGTGCGTTTAAAGGAGAAGGGGATTGCCACCGAGATCGTTGTTGTATCGGTGGGCGACAAGAGCAGCCAGGAGCAAATCCGCACTGCGCTCGCGTTGGGCGGCGATCGCGGAATACTTGTGGAGTCCGGCGAAGAGCTGCAGCCGCTGGCAATTGCTAAATTGCTGAAAGCGGTGGTTGATAAAGAACAGCCACAACTGGTCATTCTCGGCAAGCAGTCGATCGATGGCGATAACAACCAGACAGGCCAGATGTTGGCGGCGTTAACCGGTTACGCTCAGGGTACTTTCGCGTCCGAGCTGACTGTCGCCGGTGATAAAGCCAGCGTTATGCGTGAAGTCGATGGTGGCATGCAAACACTCGATTTGAAACTGCCGTTGATCGTCACCACCGATCTGCGTTTGAACGAGCCGCGGTACGCTTCGCTGCCGAACATTATGAAAGCAAAGAAAAAGCAGCTCGACGTGGTAACGCCGGCCGATCTCGGTGTCGATATCACTGGGCGAGTTAAAACGCTTAAAGTCGAGCCGCCGGCGGAGCGCAAGGCGGGCATCAAAGTGAAGACCGTGGCTGAGCTGGTCGAAAAACTGAAAAATGAGGCGAAGGTGATCTGATGAGCATTCTAGTCGTTGCCGAACACGATAACGCCACTGTTAAAGGCGCTACGCTTAACACCATTGCCGCTGCCCAAAAAATCGGCGGAGAGATTACCTTGTTGGTCGCCGGCCAGGGTTGTGCTGATGCCGCCGCAGCCGCCGCTAAAATTGCCGGCGTTGCTAAGGTGCTGGTAGCCGACAATACTGCTTATGCGCACCAACTGGCCGAGAACATCGGTTTACTCGTCGCGGAGCTTGGCAAGGGTTATCAGTATGTACTGACGCCAGCGACCAGTAATGGTAAAAACTTTATGCCGCGCGTTGCAGCACTGCTCGATGTGGGGCAGATCTCTGAAATCATCGAGGTCGTTTCCCCTGACACATTTAAGCGGCCGATTTACGCGGGCAATATTATTGCCACCGTCCAGTCCAGCGATACGATCAAAGTTATTACTGTGCGTACTACTGGTTTCGATCCAGTGGCTGCAGAGGGTGGTAGCGCCGCCATCGAGGCTGTGGCTGTCGCGAAGGATGCGGGTGTGTCGAGCTTTGTTAAGGAGGAGCTGGCTAAGAGCGATCGCCCGGAATTGACGGCTGCAAATATCGTTGTTTCCGGTGGCCGTGGAATGCAAAATGGAGATAACTTCAAACTCTTGTATACACTGGCGGACAAGTTAGGCGCTGCTGTGGGTGCATCGCGTGCGGCGGTGGACGCGGGTTTTGTGCCTAATGACATGCAGGTTGGGCAGACCGGGAAGATCGTGGCCCCCGATTTGTACATTGCTGTAGGTATCTCAGGCGCAATCCAGCATTTGGCGGGCATGAAGGACAGCAAAACTATTGTTGCCATCAACAAAGATCCGGATGCACCTATTTTTCAGGTTGCGGATTATGGTCTGGTCGCCGATTTATTCGAGGCTGTTCCTGAGCTTGAAAAGTCGATATAAACGCTTCATCTAAAAAAGCCGACCTCGCGTCGGCTTTTTTTTAATTTTGGTTTTTAGACGAAGACATATACGCAAAGAGCCTAAGAGACCTCTATCAAGATCGATTAGGTATATAACGTTTCATATATTGAAAGATGTAGCATTATCGGGTAAAAAGGCACCACTGCTCTGTGTGCCTCGTGTTTCGGTTCATGGGAGTGGAGAAAATAGGAGGGCGATTGAGAAATATAAGCCTGACTTATTGCGGTTATAAGTCTGATGACCTCCCTGGCACAACTAGCACTAGATAAACACAACTAGCACTAGATAAAAAAGTAGCACAACGATAAACCCTAATTTAATTAAATGAAGGTAGATAAAAATGAATAAATTAGCTTTAGCAGCAGCAGTTTCAGCAGTCCTCGCATCCCCAGCTTTCGCAACGTACACTGGTACGGCTGTTTCCGGCACCGCTGCCAATCCACTGGCCAGCATTGTAGTCTCCGCTGCCAGCGCCACCAGCGTGTGGTATGTCGATCCGGCCTCGGGCACAGCCAGCAATAAAACGGCTCCTGCCATTCAATTGACCAAAGCCAGCGATTGGACCTTCGACTTCACCAACCTGGCGGCCGTGACCTTTACCGGCAATATCCAGATGGGCAATTACAAGACGCAAACATCGGTGCCGGTTGTAGGTATCGATGGTCGTCAAACCTATACCGGCGTAACCACCGGCTATTCCGGTACAGGCTCTTACAACGAAGCGACCAACACTTTTACCTATAGCTTCTTCAACAGCACCACCAACGGTGGCGGCGCATCGACCTATACGGAAACGGCCACAGCTACCTGTGCGAATGGTGCAACGGCTGTGGCCGGCAAGGTATGCGCGC
>DATIED010000603.1:0-6362 GCA_035455965.1 Spongiibacteraceae bacterium | reverse complement strand
TGCCGGGTCGCTTTAGAGATAAGCATCCCGATTTGCGCACGTTCTTTCATGCGGCGCCGGGCTCGCGGCCGATGGGCGAGGGGCGCGATCTGTTCGGCGTGCGCAAAGATGGTTCCGAAGTGGCGGTCGAGATCGCGTTGAATCCGATCGAAACCTCCGAGGGATTGAAGGTGTTATCCGCCGTTGTCGATATCTCCGATCGCAAACAAAAGGAGGGTCGTATCCAGATGGCCTTGAAGGAAAAGGTAACGCTGCTGGGCGAAGTACATCATCGCGTCAAAAATAATTTGCAGATCGTGCATAGTTTATTGGATCTGCAATCGTCGCAAATCAGCGACCCCATCGTGCGCGACATGTTGACCAACAGCATGCATCGCGTGCAGTCGATGGCGCTGATCCATCAAGCGCTCTATCAATCGGAAAATTTTTCCGAAGTCGATTTGAGCGACGTGCTGACGAAGTTAATTTCGAATGTCGAGTCCTCCTATGTCGTCGATTCGCAGCGTATTAAAATAACGGTGCAGGCCGAAGCGGTTGCACTCTCCATAACGAAAGCAATTCCGTGCGGCCTGATCGTCAACGAGTTGATTACGAACGCGTTGAAACATGCGTTTCCCGGCGAAGCCAGCGGTACTATCAAGGTTTTGCTGGAGCTCATCGATGGAGCGCAGGTATTGCTTGCGGTGAGCGATGATGGCGTGGGGCTAAAGGCCGGTGTCAATCTGACCGATAGCAAAACATTGGGATTAGAACTGGTAACTATTCTGGCGGACCAATTAGGAGGAAAGTTGACGATACAGCGCAGTCAACCGACCTGCTTCTCTATCCTTTTTCCGATCGATGAAGAATAGGGAGCCTCTGATTAAGTGTCGCGCCAACAGTAGGTGCTTTAGGCAAGCGAAGGCAGGTTGCACGCGGCCGGAGCGCAGGAACCGGAGCATATAAGTAATGTGTGAGCCGGTTTCTCCTCAACGGAAGCGAGCACCGCCCGCGTGCAAAATGCCGCCAAGAGTGGGCGCCTGTAAGCGAGCGCAGCAACTTAAGCAGAGGCTCCATAGCTATTTCAAGGATAAAAAATGTTGCCGACACGAGTGATGGTAGTAGAGGACGAGCGCGTGGTAGCGCTCAATATCAAACGGCGGTTGATCAGCCTCGGTTATGAGGTGCCGGCCTCCGCATCGTCCGGGCGACAGGCGCTCGAGGAAATGAAAGCCGTGCGGCCGGATATCGTGCTGATGGATATCCACATCGAAGGCAGTATGGATGGTATCGAAACCGCGTCCCTCATTCCCGAGCAGCTGCATATTCCGGTGATTTATCTGACAGCTTATTCCGGCGACGACACGCTGGAGCGGGCCAAAGAAACAAAACCCTACGGTTATTTATTGAAGCCATTCTCCGAACGCGAACTGCACGCCACCATTCAAATGGCATTGGAGCGCCGCAAAACCGATATCGCGCTGCGCGACAGCGAGGCGCGCTTGCACCTGGCGCTGGATGCGGCAGAAATGGGCATCTGGGAACTCAACCCGGAGACGCTCAAGCTTATGTACGCCGGACAGGCGAATCGTACTTTTGGTTTCGGCGAATCGGTATTTTCACATGCATGGGCAACTTTTCTTGAGTCCGTGCACGACGACGATCGCGAGTTGGTGAATAAAGTATTGGCGTGGACTCTTGCGGAGGACAAGTTATGTCAGGTCGAATACCGTGCGAAATATCCGCTCAACGGCAACGGGTCCAGCGCGACGCGCTGGCTGAAATTATTGGGCAAGTCGTTTACCAAACAGATCGATGGCAGCAAGCAAGTGATCGGCGTGGTGCAGGATATCACCGAGCGCAAGCAAGCCGATGAGTTGCTCTTGCAAAAAGAGGCAGCGGAATCCGCCAGTCGCGCCAAGAGCGAATTTCTCGCCAATATGAGTCACGAAATTCGCACGCCGATGAATGGTGTGTTGGGTATGGTGGATCTACTGCAGCGCACCGAATTGGACGATACGCAGCGCTCGTATACAAAAATCATTCAAAGTTCGGGCAAGACGCTGCTCGCGGTTATCAATGACATTCTCGATTTTTCCAAGGTGGAAGCCGGCAAGCTGGAGTTGACCGAGCATGCATTCGATCTGTCCGAATTGATCGAAGAGGTCGTGGCGCCGTTTCGCGCCAGCTCGAATAAAGCATTGACGCTGGTGGCGTCGATTGCGCCGGAGACGCCGCTCGGATTTTTCGGCGATGCCACTCGGTTGCAACAAGTGATCGGCAACCTGCTCAACAATGCCTTTAAGTTTACCGAGAGTGGCATGGTGCGCCTGCGCGTTGAGGCGCACGCTATCGATAACGATAACGTGCGATTGAACTTTCAAGTTAGCGATACCGGTATCGGTATCGATCCGGCCGGGCGGCAGAAATTATTTCAACCGTTCAGCCAGGTCGAGAATTCCAACCGCTATGGCGGCACCGGTTTGGGTTTGATTATCTGCCAACGTCTCGTCCAGATGATGCACGGCGAAATCAGCGTCGATAGCAATCTGGGCGAAGGCTCGACATTTTCTTTCTTCATTAATTTGCGCCGCGATCCGACGCCGCAAAAAAACCGTATCGATTTCGATTTGAAGGGCAAGAGGTTACTGGCGATCGATGACTGCGCGGATTTTCTGGCGATCATGAAGGAGCAGGGGCAGATGCTGGGTATGCAGGTAAGCACCTTGAAAATGCCGGTCGACGTATTGGTGCAGGCGGTAACTCTGCAGCCCGACATTATCACTATCGATCTCGATATGCCGGTAGCGGATGGCTTCGAGATCGAGCGCCAGCTGGCCGCGCATCCTTTATTGCAGCGTATTCCGCGCGTATTGTTGACCGCCTCCAGTACGCCGCCCGGTCGTCAGGCGCTGGCGGCGACCGGTTTCGCGGCGGCCCATGTTAAACCGACTTCCGCGACCCAACTGCAGACCATCATGGCTATGGCCCTGTTGGGGAGGAGAGGCGCCGAGAGCGAAGTGCAGCCGAACGGCTTGGCGTCGCGCTATGTCGGTAAAACCATTCTGGTCGCCGAGGACAACGCCGTTAATCGTCAGGTAATCACAGCCATGCTTCAGCAACTCGGTGCGACTGTAGAGGTGGTCGAGGACGGCGCGCAGGCGCTGCGGCAGGTTATCGGTAACATGACGAGCGATGGCGACACGACTATCGATGTTATTTTAATGGATTGCGAAATGCCGAACATGGATGGCTACAGCGCTACCCGGGAAATTCGCCAGCATGAGCGCGCGCTCGGCAAAAAGCCGATACCGATCATTGCGCTCACCGCGCATGCGCTGCAGGAGTACCAGCAGCGCAGCCGCGAAGCCGGCATGGACGCGCATCTGAATAAGCCCATCAGTCTTGTGGCGCTGAGCGACATGTTGGGACGTTATATCAAACCGCTCGACAGCGAGTGATGCATTTGTCGAAAACGGTTGTGCTGCTGTTAAATTAAAATTAAATAATTTCAAATTTCGTCGTCTTAAATACCCAATCGAAAATTATTGCAGTCAAAACTTATGCAATCGCGTATGGTAGGGACGAGCTATGAGGCCGGAGCGATAATGCATGCAGAATAAATTGGCGCAGGGCTCCTTCCTGCTGTCGCTGATCATCGTCACGCTGCTGTTCGGTTGGATATTGCAACCGTTCAGCGGCGCAATTTTATGGGCCGCCGTCACCGCTGTTTTATTTTATCCCTTGCAGCGGCGTTGGGCGCCGCGTTTTGGCGAACGTAAGAACCTGTTGGCGTTCACCGTCTTATCGTTGTCTACCATCATCGTAATTTTGCCCTTACTGGCCCTCGTGGTAACGCTGGCGCAGGAAGGTGCAAATTTGTATCAAAAGGTGCAATCCGGCGAAATCGATTTAAGCAATTATCTCGATCTCGGCAGTCGCCTGCCTGCCTCGCTGCAATCTATCGTCGACCGCTTCGGCATCGATCTGAAGGGGCCGCGGCAGATGGTCAAAGAGGCCTCGGTACAGGCGACGCATTATTTCGCAAATCAGGCGTTGAGCTTCGGCCAAAACACCGCGCAGTTTTTCGTCGCGTTTGCGTTGATGCTCTATCTGACATTTTTCTTTTTGCGCGATGGCGCTGTGCTGGTACGGCTGCTGGTGCGGGCCTTGCCATTGGGCGATGCGCGCGAAATATTATTGCTGCATAAAATATCCGAGGTGGTCAGTGCGACGGTGCGCGGCAATTTTGTCGTGGCGCTGGTGCAGGGCACATTGGGTGGTTTGATTTTCTGGATACTGGATATTGAGGCGGCGCTGCTGTGGGGGGTGACGATGGTATTCGCGTCGCTGATTCCATCGGTGGGTGCCGCGCTGATCTGGGGGCCGGTGGCGATTTACTTTTTACTGACCGGCGCGTTTTGGCCCGGTGTGATATTGATCGGGTTCGGTGCCGGTGTTATCGGTTTGGTGGATAATTTATTGCGCCCGATTCTGGTCGGGCGCAGCACCAGGATGCCGGATTATTTAGTGCTGGTTTCAACGCTGGGCGGTATCAGTATTTTTGGTTTGAACGGCTTCGTATTGGGTCCGTTGATCGCGGTACTTTTTATCAGCTTCTGGGGGCTGTTTATTCGCGAATTCAATCCGGCTTGATGCTTAGAATGCCCAACAAAATGAACGATGGTGTTGGTGGTTAGCGCGATGCCACAGATCCTTCTGGGGAACGCCAACAACAAACATCCATGTTAGGCTCGGGCGCGCGCACTTGTGCCCTATGGGTATCCATGCGCGCTCACGTCCCCTGAAGGATCTGTGGCATCACGCCTCGTCGCGAGCGGTGCGTGTTCATTTTGTTAGGCGCTCTTGGCGAGCGTTTCGTCACTGCGAGTGAGCAGCTTCGAGAATAAATTGAATCGCCTTGTCGATGGTTAGCCGATTTTTAAACCGCGTCGCAATACGTCGAGCATTTCCTGTTGCTGACGTTTGCTGACCGCCGCGTGCGCGATCAGCGACGAGCCGTGAAACGTGCCCGGATACGTATGCAGTTCGACGGGAACGCCGGCCTGCATGAGCTTTAGCGCGTAAATCACATCTTCGTCGCGCAGCGGGTCGAATTCCATCGCCGAAATATAGGCGGGCGGCAAGCCGCTTACATCGACGGCGCGCGCCGGTGCGGCGTAGGCGGGGACATCGTCGGCACCGGCCTGGTAGTTCGCGCCTAGATAATATTTCCAGCTGAGAATGGCGTTCGGTCGATGCCACAGTGGCGTATCGGTGAAGGCGCGCATGCTCGGCGTATCGAGCCGATCGTCGAGCTCGGGGATGCCGAGAAATTGAAAACATAGCGCAGGGCCCTTGCGATCGCGCGTCAGCAACGCCAGCGCCGCTGCCAAACCGCCGCCTGCACTCTGGCCGAATACGCCGATGCGCGCGCGATCGATTTGCAATGCGGTCGCTTGCTCATGCACCCAACCCAGCACCGCGTAGCAATCTTCCAGGCCGGTGGGATAGGGATGTTCCGGTGCCAGGCGATATTCGATCGATATCACCGCGATGCCGAGCTTGCGCGCCAGCATGGCGGAGCTCGCGTGCTCGGTATCGATGCTGCCGACCACGAAGCCACCGCCGTGAATATACAGCAGCGCCGCACTCGGTTGCGCCGCGCGCTCGGCGGGCGTGTAGATGCGCACCTTCACGGCGGGCGCCTGCGGTGGGCCCGGAATTTCCCGCTCGTCGACCTGTACACCGGTGAGATCGACACTGGCATTCATCGCCGCCGATAACGCTTCGATACCGGCGCGCGCGGCCACCGGATCGTCGAATGGCATCTGCGGTAGCGCGGCGATAACGTCGGTGAATTCGGGATCGAAGTTGTAAGTCATTATAAAGCTCCGCTGGCGTTGGTATTATCGCTACGATAATAATGTAAATAATCGGCGGCCGCGTACTCGATTTCGATTACTCGGCGCGCCGCGTACGCCGCGCTTAACGGTGTGCGGTAACGGTATGAAATACTGACCGCGAACGATCGCGAGCTTTCGGCAGCGCGATCGTCGCTTTCGTTGCGGTGGGCACGGCAAAGAACCTATCGATGGCAAACACAAGCATACCCACCGTGCCGGCTGCCGAAGCGCGCAGTTCCAGCTATAAATTCCTGCGCCAGATCGGCCGCCTGGTCGGACCCTATTGGAGCTCCGAGCAGAAATGGCGGGTGCGAGGATATACATTCGCGCTGTTCCTGCTCACCTTGGCCCAGGTCGCGCTAGCGGTGTGGACCAGCTACTGGAATCGCGCGTTATTCGATGCGCTGGAAGCGCGCTCCCTGCGGCAATTTCTCTGGCAGATCGGTGCGTTCGCGATAATTTTCGCGCTCACCATAG
>DATIED010000602.1:0-4992 GCA_035455965.1 Spongiibacteraceae bacterium | reverse complement strand
GCGCGCATACCTTGCCGGCCACAGCCGTTGCACCATTCGCACAGGTAGCTGTGGCCGTTTCCGTATAGGTCGATGCGCCGCCACCGTTGGTGGTGCTGTTGAAGAAGCTATAGGTAAAAGTGTTGGTCGCTTCGTTGTAAGCACCCGTGCCGGAGAACGCTTGAGTTACGCCGGTAAAGCTTTGACGACCATCGATACCTACAACCGGCACCGAGGTTTGCGTCTTGTAAGTACCGTATTGAATGTTGCCGGTAAAGGTCACGGCCGCCAGGTTGGTGAAGTCGAAGGTCCAATCGCTGGCTTTGGTCAACTGAATGGCAGGAGCCGTTTTATTGCTGGCTGTGCCCGAGGCCGGATCGACATACCATACGCTGGTGCCGCTGGCAGCCACAACTACGATGCTGGCCTGTGGATTGGCAGCGGTGCCGGAAACAGCCGTACCGGTGTACGTTGCGAAAGCTGGGGATGCGAGGACTGCTGAAACTGCTGCTGCTAAAGCTAATTTATTCATTTTTATCTACCTTCATTTAATTAAATTAGGGTTTATCGTCGTATTTCGAGTTACCGCTTGGTTTAAGTACCGCTACATGTTTTGCTTGAAGCATTATTAACAATTTGTATTGAAGCAAAATTGGTGCCTGGTCAGATAATTTCAATATATACAATAAATTACAAAATTTATGAGCTGTGTCTTAGCGCCGATATGTAAGATTTATTGACGCTTCTGACACATTTGTTTGCTGCCAGCCAGTTATTTGGCCGATATACAGCGGCTCTTTTTGACATCGTTTGTGTAGTGCTGGCGGCGGGGTACAGCGGATTCTGTTGAAGCTCCAGGCAAAGATAAGGGTTGTTTGGCTGCCGTTTTTGGCGATTTTATTAAACTATTGTCATAAAATCGTTGTGTTGTTTATATATTTCAACGATTGCTGTATTTTTGTGTCGGTCTGATCATGTTTGCGCGCTGCCTTTGCTGCCGGCCTGCGCATCACAAATTACTTACGAGAGGAGCTTGACGTGGAAAAAGTGCTTTACAGCCTGTGGCGAAATCCCTCGGAAGACATCGAAGGCTTCAGTCGCCGCCTGCGGCAGGAGATGGCGCCGGAATTATTGCGGATAGGTGCGCGAGGCTTGCAGTTGAATATTCGCGATACTGAAGTAGCGACCGCCGCAATGATGGATCGCAAAATGACTAATCCGGCTATGGATGCCATCGCGCATGTATGGGTCGATAGCGCCGTCAACGAGTTGCGGCAGCCATTCGATGACGTGCTGCAAAAATATGCTCATCGCATCGCCGGTTATCTGGTCTCCGAATCGCAACCGCTGATGAATACCGAATTTCCTCCGGTGTTGGGCGAGCGCACAGTCGGTTTATCGCAGGTAGTTTTTATGAAGCGTCCGCCGCGGCTGTCGCCCGAGGCGTGGATGGATTTATGGCATGGCGATCAAACACGCCTCGCGGTTGAATTGCAGAATAATTTTTTCTACGCGCAGAACGTTGTGGTGCGTCCTGTTACTTACGCCGCACCACTGTACGACGCCATTGTCGAAGAGTGCCTGCACGTGGAGGCGCTCACCGATCCGCGCTTCCGCTTTCGCGGTAAAACCTTCGAGGAGCGCGAAAAAAATACCATGGCCTTTCTGGAAAATACTTTCAAAATGGTCGATTTCGATAAAATCGATGTGTACGCGACCAGCCAGTATGTTTTCAAGCATCCCGGTGTTTATTGAGGCTTGGTTTTTTACCGATAGCAATCGATTCGAGGTGTAGCGATGAGCGATGCATTGGCAACACTGCTGGCCAAGCAGGCGATTACCGAACAGTTGTATAGATACTGCCGCTCATTCGATCGCATGGATCGCGAATTGGCCTTGTCGATTTGGCATGCCGATGGCACTGTGCAATATGGCAATCGGCCAACCGAACCGATCGAAGTTTATTTAGGTCCGAGCACGGAATATCGCTGGACATTGAATAATTGCTCGCACCAGATCACCAATATTTTGATCGAGGTAAAAAATACGCGTGCCGTCAGCGAGGCCTATGTAACGGCCTCGCTACAAGAGCAGGAGCAGGACGGTCGCGTGATGGAGAATTTATTTCGCGGCCGCTACGTCGATCGTTGGTCGTATCGCGACGATAAATGGGCGATCGATCATCGCTTGTTTATTCCAGATTCATACACGCGCATCGATACCCCGGCATTTCCGCTGCCGGTATTTTTCGAGGTCGGCAGTCGCGATCGCGAAGACCCATCCTATCTGGCCTGGGCCGAACTACACGCAGGTTAAGTAACGCCAATTCGTAACGTGATAGCGTACAGCTAATCGCTGCAATCAAATCTGTTGTAAGCAAATAGCCGCCCGATTCGCGCGGCGGTCTCATCCAGACAGTTCTTCACGCACTGATTAATGGAAGGTGCGCCCGCCGTCCACCGCCAATGCCGCGCCGGTTATGTAAGACGATTCGTGGCTGGTCAGAAACAAGATTGCATTGGCGATTTCGAGCGCCTGTGCCATGCGCGCCAGCGGATAATCTTTTAAGGTGGGCGTACTCGTCGGATTGCCAGCCGCTTTACTGACCTGGGCGACCATCGGCGTATCGACGATACCAGGGCAGACGACATTCGCGCGAATCGCCGGCGCCAATTCACCGGCCAATGCCTTGGTGAAATTGAGCACGCCGGCCTTCGAGGCGGCGTACGCGCAACTCGCGCCGACCGGGCGAAATGCTTGCGCGGAAGCAATGTTGACGATCGTGGCGGTCGCCGATTGGCGCAGCCACGGCAGCGCCGCGCGGCAAATTAAATACGGGCCGGTAAGGTTGATATCGATCTGGCGGCGCCAACTTTGCAGATCGGTTGCTTCCAGCGTGCCGACGCTGATGACGCCGGCTGCATTCACCACGCCATCGATGCCGCCGAGCGCATTGGCGGCTGCATCGATAGCGCTGTTGACCGATGTTTCGTCGGCGACATCGACGCGCAGCGCAATACCGCCGCTACGCTCTGCGATCGGTAGCGCCGCCTCGATATTTAAATCGAGCAGCGCGAGTGCGGCGCCGTGTTCGGCGAATAGTTCGGCGACCGCTTTGCCGATGCCGGAGCCCGCACCCGTAATAATTATGCGGCGACCGTTGAGTCGCGGGCCTTGGCCGGCGTTGAGCGGCGCTTTAGGTTCGTTGGACATGATTAGTGCTCCTGCGATTTGTATTTCATGCGCGAGGTTGGTTTTCGCCGGCGGATACTGCAAAATCGCCCCCCACTGATTTATTCCCACACCCACTGTTTCATTATCGAAAGCGACCATGGCAGAACTTACCGAGCTAGACGAACAAATCATTGCGCTGATCGAACAGAGCGGTCGTCGCTCGAATCGCGATATCGCGAAATTGCTCGGCATTTCCGAGCGCCAGGCGGGCCTGCGTTTGAGTCGTTTGATCGCCGAAGATTTGATTCGCGTGATCACGGTGGTCGATGCGTTTGCGGTCGGCTTCGATATTATCCTGGCATTGGGCGTGCAAGTTGCCGATCGCTCCGCCGCCGATGTCGCTGCAGACTTGGCGCAATTTCCCAACGTATTGGCGGCGGCGTTGATGACCGGCCAATACGATATCGAGCTGATGGTCGCGGTGGATAGCCACGCCGCGCTCGCCGCGTTTGTGCAAAACGATTTGGCGGCGGTTGCGGGTGTGCGCTCGCTGCATCCCAGTCTGTTCCTCGATGTCGCCAAGTACGAAACCGGAGCGGGTCCGGTCAGCGCTTTTCCGGCGAAGCTGGCGATTCCGGACAACTCGATCGTCAACGAAGTCGATCGCGCGATCATCGCCAGATTGTGGGAAAACGCCTGGGAGACCAACGAAAATATCGCCACCGCGCTGGGTCTGTCGGAATCCACGGTACGCGTGCGCGTCAATCAGTTGCGCGCGCGTAATTTGATTCACATCACGGCGATGCGTAATGTTGCGATTGGTCCTGATGTGGCGTTTGCGATCATCGGTATCGAAATCGAAGCGGGGCAACAACAAGCGGTGATCGAAGCGCTGTGTGCGCAACGCCAATTGCATTTGGTGGCGCGTGTACTTGGGCGTTACGACATTATCGCGCAGGCATTGGTGCGCAATAATTCCGAGCTGTCGACGCTGCTGAGCACCGTCATCGCAAAAATTCCCGGCGTTAAAAGCGTCAGTTGCGCGCAGGCTTTGCAGATCGTCAAATTCGATTATCGCTGGCGCATTGCTGGTCCGCGCAAGGCTTGAACATACTGCCGGCGGTCGAATCTTAATCGGCATCGGCGGACCAGTCGCTGATTAAGTTGTCGAGCTCTGCACGTGGCCTTTCTTTCGGTATTTCTTGCTGCGTACCGATATGGATATAGCCGGCGACGCGCTCCTGAGAAGTGACGCCGAGCAGCGCAAGTGCGGCCTCATCGTAGGCGTACCAATCGGTTATCCAGTTCGCACCAAAGCCAGCCGCGTGGGCTGCCAATAGCAGACTCATGCAAACCGCACCCACGCTTAGCTGCTGCTCCCAGAGCGGAATTTTCCCTTCAACAGGCGCCGAAATTACCGCAACAGAGAGTGGCGGATTCCTGATTTTGGCCAGCGCCGCCAATGCTTTCGTAGAGTTTTCCTGCGCTCCCGCCAGTATTTCCAGGCGCTCCACAAAGCGGTTTTTGGCTGCTCCCTCGAGAACAATAAAGCGCCAGGGAGACAATTTGCCGTGATCGGGTGTGTGAGTCGCCAGCCGCAACAGGTCGCGCAAGGTCGTGCCGTCGGGTGCCGGCACGGTCAGCGTGCCGGCCGACGAGGAGCGACGGCTCGCCAATAATGTCAGCAGCGCGGGTAGCGGCTGCGCCGGCATCGAAGCGCCAACCGCCATCATTTCGATCGATGTAGTCATTTGTCTACCTCATTAAAGGCTGATTACAGCCGGTATATGGGGTCCATTCTACGGGCTGTTTACGGCCATCTTAAAGGCTTGTGTGTTT
>DATIED010000601.1:0-2254 GCA_035455965.1 Spongiibacteraceae bacterium | reverse complement strand
GGGTTCACAACTATCTGGAATTCGTCGATCAAACCCGCCTGCGCAAATTGCGAAACGATGGTGCCACTGCCCAAAATCGCCATATCCGCGCCGGCCTCCTGCTTGAGATTGCGCATCGCGGCGACGATATCGCCTTTCACTAATTGGGTATTACTCCACGCAGCATTAGCCAGAGTTTTCGAAAATACGATTTTCTGCCGGCTATTCATCTGCTCGGCGACGGCCGGATCATTTTTCGCCGCCAGCGGTGTCGGCCAATACCCTGCCATCATTTCATAGGTTATTCTGCCGAACACCAATACGCCATCGGCGCTGGCGTTGCCGATCACAAATGCATTCCACTCCGCATCGTTGCGATCCTTGTGAGCCCAGCTCATATCGCCATTGGCATCGACAAAAAATCCGTCTAACGACACCTGATTAAACATGATTAATTTGCGCATGGATGTTCTCCCTTCACGGTAATCCTGTTCGCCATTGTGTTTTTAGCGTCTTAGGTCGGTCAACAATTTATTGCGCCTGCAATTATCGATCGCGAAAACACGCTATGCATGGCTTTATTTCCGCATTGATTTGCGGCAAGGTGTTACTCGTGAATAACAGAGCGTTTAGGGATAACGGAAATGATCAGACCGGCAACAACGAGCGATGCGGAAGTTATCTCGCAAATCTACAATCACTACATCCTCAATACCGTCGTAACCTTTGAAGAGGTGATCGTTACAGCGAGCGAAATGGCTGCGCGCATTCAGGCAGTACAAGATCACTCGCTGCCCTGGCTGGTCTGCGAACTCGATAACCGCACAGTCGGTAAAAGCACCGCCGGTAACAACATAGTCGGCTACGCCTACGCCGGCATCTGGAATGGACGCTCGGCCTATCGCTTCTCGGTCGAGTGCACTGTTTACCTCGATCACGCGGTCGTTAAACGCGGCCTGGGCACGGCACTCTACGATGCTCTGTTCGCGATGCTGCGCAGCAAAAAATTGCATAGCGTGATCGGCGGTATCGCGTTGCCAAACGAGGCGAGTGTTGCACTGCATGAAAAATTCGGCCTGACCAAGGCCGCGCACTATAAAGAAGTCGGCTTTAAATTCGACCGCTGGATCGACGTGGGTTATTGGCAGGTGCTGCTTTAATAAGAGCTCAACCGCCGAGGCCTGCAACGCTTACTGCAGCGCATAGCTTACTGCCGTATAAATAAATTATGCGTTGCCGCCCAAAGCGTAATTATTGCGCGGCGCGAATCGGCGTTACGGCAGCGCCGGCGGGGTTGCTTAACGCACTTATCGCCTCGAACAATGCCTCGTTCGAGCCTTTGCATAACCTGGCGACCGCATCGCGATTTCTCGATAAGAATAAACCGATGGCCTCGGCCTGCGCGGTGGTTACATCCGGCCCCGCCGCTTTTACTGCTGCGGCGAAATGCTCGCCGATCTCAAGCATTTGATCGTGTTTGTCGGCGTCGGATTTGCTGATATGCATACTGTCGTCTCGATCTACCCGCCACATGGGAATAACGGCCATTGCCAATAACTCCTATCGCTAAAATATTAGGTCTGGCTGAAAATGCCAGGCGACAAAATACTGTATGCATGAACAGTATGTCAATAGAATTGAATGGCCGGGTTTAGCGCCTGCAAATTTTAAGACCTGGAGTCGGTCGCTAATTTTTATTGGCGGTGACGTAATTGAGAATGTTGTACATCAGGTCTGCGATACTTGCGTATGTTGCGGCAGGCGTAGCGCGAATTTCGGTTTCGCTCTGCACATAAGTTGCCTCGACCAGTTCGTCGCCGCAGTTCGCCGCAATCGCATCCAGGCTATCCGGCGTCGTCTCCAAATGAAATTGCAGACCGATGACATTGCTGCCGATTTGAAAAGCCTGATTTTCGCAGCCGCTACTTTTGGCGAGCCGAATTGCACCGGGCGGCAGATCGAACGTTTCGCCGTGCTAATGAAACACCGTCGCGCGTGCCGGAAAAGCAAAAACATTCGCAGCACCAGGCATCGCTTCGATATCGAACCAACCGATTTCTTTATTGTTATTCGGATAAATGCGCGCACCCAGTGCACTGGCGATCAATTGCGCGCCGAGACAGATGCCGATCACCGCCACACCGCGCTCGATGGCGGTGCGGATAAAGTGCTGTTCCGTTTTCAACCACGGTAATTCCGCTTCGTCGTTGACGCTCATCGGCCCACCCATCGCGATGATCAGATCTATGCCGTCCAATTCGGGCAAAGCCAGCTC
>DATIED010000600.1:0-3636 GCA_035455965.1 Spongiibacteraceae bacterium | reverse complement strand
CGACTTTACGGTGATCGGCTTTTAGCATGGCTACCGCATCAATGGCGCGTGTGGCCGGTTGGGCAATGGATGTTTTATTTTTCGAGCGTGCGGTGGTGGTATGCGTTGTGGTGGTCATTTTTTCTACCCCTCGGTATTTGTTGCCGTGATTAACCCGCGATGACAGTGTTTTGCTGCCGACTTTTAAGTTAGAGCAAGGCGCATACCAGTATGGTTTAGTCTAGGGAGCCTGGATTTTTTGACTGGCGATAAAGTAGTGCAGGGAGAAAAGCTTTTTTTCGTCATACCAGGTCTGCTCATGAAAAAATCCAGCTTTCGCTGCCAATTCACAGAACGATTGGCTGGTGTATTTATAGGAGTTTTCGGTATGAATTGTTTCGCCGGTTGCGAACGATATGCACTCTTCGCCGACCATGACTTCTTGAGCATTCCGACTGCACAGATGCATTTCTATGCGTCCCAGTTGAGCATCATAGAATGCGATATGATCGAACGTGGAAGGGGAAAAATTACTGCCAGTTAATCGATTGACATGATTTAAAATATTGCGGTTGAAAGCGGCAGTGACGCCTTGGCTGTCGTTGTAGGCAGCGTTCAGTTGCGAAATATTTTTTTGTAGATCCACGCCGATCAAAAGGCCGCCATCCGCGCCGACCAGTTCATGAATGCGGCGCAAAAATGCTTGTGCTGCAGCGGGTTCGCAGTTACCGATACTGGAGCCTGGATAAAACGCAATGCGTTTGCCGGCCGGCAGGCGTTCCGGTAGTGTAAAGTCGTCGCTGAAATCGGCATTGATGGCATGGCATTCGAGCCATGGGAATCTTTCGCTCATACGATTCGCGGCGTTGTACAGGCAGTTTTTTGCAATATCGATGGGTACGTAGGCTCGCGGTCGCAAGCTCGATATCAATAATTCGACTTTATCGCAGGTACCGCAACCGGGTTCGATCAATATCCCGTCCAGCCCGGTATGCGCAGCTATCACAGCGCTATAGCGGCGCAATATTTCCTGTTCGGCACGGCTCAGATAATAGGCGGGCAAGCGCGTTATTTGATCGAATAGTTCGGCGCCTTTGGTATCGTAAAAATACTTGGGCGCTAATATTTTTTGCGGCTGCTGCAACCCCTCGATTATTTGCTGAGTGGCGGATTGCTGATCGATCGGATAACTATAAAAATGCGGGCGCGGAGCTTTTGTTTTGGCAACGGTCAACGTGGTCGGCACAGTGCTTCTCCTTTTGGGTTTAGTACAGGCTGTTGGCGTAGATCGAAAACTCGTTGTGGGCGGTGGAACGCCTAGGGGAATGGCTCGTTATACGGATATCGTTTGCGGATTTTCATCTGTTGCCAATCGAGCGCGCCAAACGAATGCCGGAGAATTGCCAGCGATCGGCCGGATAAAAAAAGTTGCGGTAGCTGGCGCGCATATGTTCGCGCGCGGTGGCGCAAGAGCCGCCGCGCAATACCATCTGATTGCACATAAACTTGCCGTTGTATTCGCCGATCGGCGCGCTGCTGGCGCGAAATCCCGGGTAGGGCGCATACGCCGAAGCGGTCCACTCCCAGACGTCGCCGAATAATTGCTGCAGTGAATTATCTTGTTTTGCGGCAGGGCGCGGCTGCAGCACGCCATCGTTGGCAAAATGGCCGCAAATTTCTACGCTGGCGGCGACATGTTCCCATTCCGCTTCGGTGGGTAGTCGCGCACCGGCCCAGCGCGCATACGCATCCGCTTCGTAATAGCTGACGTGGCAGACCGGCTCGGCCGGGTTCATCGGCCGCAAACCGTGCAGGCTGAATACATTCCACTTGCCATCGTGTTGTTGGGCTTCTTTTTTTCCGTCCTTGCTCGTCTCTTTACGCCACTCTTTATTCCAGTAAAGCGGTGCGTTCCAGTTATGCCGCTCGCGTTCCAGCCAGCCGTCGGATAACCATAACTCGGGGCGGCAATAACCGTCATCGCGTATAAATTGCAGATATTCGCCATTGCTGACCGGCCGGCTCGCCAGCATAAACGGCGCTAATAATACGCGATGCCGCGGCAATTCATTATCGAAACAAAATCCGGCGCCGGTGTGGCCTAATCCGCAGGAATCCGCGTCGAAACTTAACCAGTGCAATTTAGGACCGCTGTTGAAAAGTGCGCCGCCAAACAGGGGTTGATCCACTGCTGGCAGCCCCTTCATATAAGAGGGCTGCAGGGGGTTTTGCGAAAAATTGTATTTGATGTCGGTCAGCAACAGTTCCTGATGCTGCTGCTCATGTGCTAATCCGAGCAATACCAGTGGGCTCAATTCACGCTGCAGAGCTGCTGTACAACCCGCTAATAAAGCCAGCATTTGCTCGTCGACGGCAGCGCGATAGCGATAGATGTCCGCTACGGTCGGCCGCGATAAAATGCCGCGCTGTTCGCGCGCTAAAAATTTACCGATGCCGTGATAATACGAATTGAAGAGTTGGGCGAAAGCCGGGTTATACGGTTTATAGTGCGAATGATGGGGCTGCAATATAAAAGTTTCGAAGAACCAGCTGGTGTGCGCGAGATGCCATTTAGGCGGGCTCACCGACGGCATCGCTTGCACGCCGTAATCCTCGATTTCCAGCGGCTGGCAGAGTGTCTCGGTCTGCCGGCGTACTTCTCTATACGCGGCGATAAGCTCGACGATTTCTGTGTTGAGAGAAGTCGTTTGCGCATAACTGCTGATCATTGTGCGGACTCCATGCGGCGTTCCGTTCTAGAGGACACTCTATAAAGTGACTTCGGTACTACTGCTAAGCCAGCGCTACTATCCGCCTTTTTTTATCTCTATTCGATAACTGAGCGGCCCTGTTTCTGCATTTATTAGCGTTGCCATGTACCGATAGAAATTTTCTGGCGCGGCCCACCGAGCTTTGCAATATGCTCGCCAATACCGCTGTTTTTACGGAGGGTGAGAAATTTTTAGAAATTTGTTCGATATCTCAAGGGTTAACAGCGGTGCCGCAGGTGGTGAAGGCTGGCCTGGATGTTTGTATCGGTTGTAAAAATGCCGATGACGCAAGTAAAAATTTATTCGGAGAGTCAATTCGGTGATTAACGCAGGGTATTTTCAGTCGATAAAATCACAAGCCCACAGCGAGACGCTCTTGAGCAGTTGGGCTAAAGAGCGCTCGGGGCGATAACAGCGGCCTTAGATCTGCAATCAAGCAGGTGACGGTTGAATAGCGACTCAGAACGGCTCGTAAACCGGGCCGGTCGGTACCGCAATGCCGCGATGTACGCGCCAGGCCTCGGGCACTTCGCGCAGGAAGGTGGCGATGATGCCGATAATGATAATACCCAGCGCGATTTTTGCCGACCATGTGGACAGCGGCAATATCATGAGCAAAACGATCAGTACGGCGACGCTGGCGGCGAGACCGCCGATCGACATACCGACGAATTGCCGGCGATCATTTTGTTGTCCGTCGAAATGAAACAGAAATTGATGGATCAGCGGTTTCGGCGCGTGCACTACGGAGCCCGTCGCAAGCGCGCCGCTCAGATGGCCCCACTCATGAAATTCGTACGAAGTCAGCACCGTTAAAATTACTGTAGCGGTCCCGCACAGAGCTGCGATCAACATATTGGTCGAGGCGAGCGCCGACATATTTAAT
>DATIED010000599.1:0-3508 GCA_035455965.1 Spongiibacteraceae bacterium | reverse complement strand
CCGTACACGTGAATTTCGTGGTAAACCACGAATAACGCCAGCCCCAGCAGTACCACACCGATCAACGGCGTCAGACGCTGTGCGGCGGCTATGAAATTATGTATCACGCTACGCGGTTGCAGTTCGCTCATCGCACACCCTTGCGCTGTCGACGCTCCATGGGAGACGATCGATTTTTACAGTCGCGGCATGGTAGCGAATAGGTGCGTAAATACAAGCGTTGAAATACCTGCGGCGCCGCTACAACACACCGTCACAACAGCGCCGACAAACGCACATCGGCGCCCAGCACGCGCAGCAGGCGGCGCTCGGCATCGAGGATGGGCACCGATACCGTGAAACAAAACGCATCGGTGGCACTCGATCGATATACCGGCGAGACATAGCTGCGACAGCTATCCGCGACGCTGCGAAACCACGGCCGCCGCGACCAATCCATACCGCGCCGCGATCCCTGCTGCGTTTGAATCACGTCGGCGGCGGCGATATTTTCGCTGATTTGCCGACCGTCGGCGCCGACCAGATACAGTAATTCAAAGCGCGCATCACGCAGCAGCGTCTGCTGCAATAATTGCTCGGCGCGCGTCACCGTACCGCCGAGCTCGCCGCGCAGCGCCAATTGCTCTACCGCGGCCAATGCTTCGTTGTGCAGATCGATGCGAAAATCGCCCAGCGCCTCCAATAATTTATCGCCGTCGGCGCGCACCGCATCGCCGTGCCTGCGCACCTGCGCGGCGTTGCCGAGCAATTCGCCAGCCACTGCGGCGACGCGCTGTACATCGTTGTTGACGGCGCCGACCGCCGCACCGATTTGCTCGGTGCCGGCGGCAATCACTGTCATTTTTTCATCGAGCTGATAAATCGCCTGCGACACCGTCTCGATACTTTGCCCCATGCGCGCCATGCCGGCGCGACCGGTGGCGACAACACCGCTGAGTACGTTGCTGGCGAGGCCGAGCTGTACGACCTCGCCGCGAAAATCGTCGACGATGCCATACACGCGATCGGTGGCAGTGGTGGTGTGATGCGCGAGCTTACGCACCTCGTCGGCGACCACCGCAAAACCGCGCCCCTGGCTGCCGGCACGCGCCGCTTCGATCGCGGCATTCAACGCCAGCAAATTGATCTGCTGCGAAATGTTGGCGATCACATCGATCACCTGTCCGACCTCCGTGAGCTGCCCTTCCAAGCGCTGAATCGCTGCGGTTAAATCGTGCTCGCTGTCATTGATCGCTTCGACTTGCTGTTCGACGGCTTTGCTTTCCTGCTCGCATTGACGAATCGCAGTCGCCACCGCGCTCGATAAATCCGCGACCTCATTGACGCGCGGCGCTAATTCGCTTTGCAAAGTCACGCTGACCTGTTCGCTGGCGCTGGCGATCAACGCCGACGAATCGACCAGCACCGCACCGCCGCGCTCGGTATCGACGGCAATTTGCACGAGTTGCGGCGCCTGCGCCGCGATGTCTACCGCCGCCGCTACCGCGCGACCGATACGTTGCTGCACCGCCGTCAAAAAATTATTTAACGGCGCCGCCTCGGGGCTCTCCCCATAACGGCCCCCTAAACGGAATGTCAAATCCATAGCGGTCAATGCCCGCTGAAAATCCTGTGTCGCGTTTTTATCGCGCGCATGCATCAAACCAAACCATTTCACATTGCAATCCTCGACATCGTTTAACAAAACAAGGTCAGCAATTGAAGTGCCATGTGTAACGCGCGCGGTTATTGCTTCTGCATGCAACAATGCCGGTGGTGCGCACCGCGACGATTCAAATTGCAGAAATTACGCACCTGAATTGGTCAGTTATTGGTTGAGAGGCCGTTAAAAAGGAAGGCTAAATACATAGTTAACTAAAAATTTTGAGACTCATGGGTAGAGCACGACAAGCATTACTCTTTTCAGAACTTCTTTGGAACATCAAATACAGTGCTGCCTTCCCGTTGGATTTTTTCACATTGGGAGGACTCTTTTGTCTCAGCGTATTAAGTCAGTACGTATCCGGCGTTCTGAAAAGAGCAATCGCTCGCCGCGCTGTCACGCGCGATGCCAGCGAATATATAGCTATAGACATGGCAGTCGTAGGGCGGATCATTCGATACGCCGCCGTCGTCGCACCGAAGCATCAGCATTGCTGAAACGACCGGTGACAGATATGGAGAGCATGACCTGCAAGACTGAGGCGGATCGAATGATCCGCCCTACAATTATGAAATTACAACGCAATAAACGATTACGTATCCGGCGTTCTGACAAGAGCAGCAATCGGCGCGGTATCGCGCGTACTGCCGACGAAATAAGAGGGAGGGAAGAGCAGCGAGTGTTGCAAGTTTTACGCAACACTCGCCGATAACAAAATTACTGACCGGAGATATGCTTCGCTGCGAGATAGGCAAATGCCATCGCCGGGCCGAGCGTCGAGCCCGGTCCTGGATAGGTCGGCAGAATACCCACGGTAGTATTACCCACTGCATACAGACCCGGAATCGGCGCGCCATCCACGCTGTGCACCTGGGCATTGGCATCGGTGACTAAACCGCCGTTGGTACCGAAATCGCCGAGATCGGTGCGCACCGCGTAAAACGGCGGCTGCGCAATCGGTGCCAGGCAGGGATTCGGGGTAACGCGCGGATCGCCGTAATAGCGATCGTAAAACGCATCGCCGCGACCGAATTCGAGATCTTTACCGGTCTTCGCGTACTCGTTCATATTGGCGATGGTTTCTTGCAGAGGCGCCGCGTCGATACCGGTTTTTTGCGCCAGCTCGGCGATGCTGTCCGCCTTTGCCAGGAAGCCCGAATCGAAATACGAGCGCGGCAAAGTCCAGTCGGGACGGAACGTCGAATTCATTAGCGTGCCGACAAAATAATTGCGGCGATAATTCGCATCGAAAATCATATAGGCCGGCGAGGAAGGATTCTCCGGCGTATGTTTGGCAAATGCTTCCTTCATGTAACTCATGTAGTTCTGCGATTCGTTGCCGATACGCTTGCCCTTCATATTGACGACGGCGGTGCCCGGCAATGATTTTTCCATGATCGCCAGATACGGCACCTCGGCGCCCGGAATCACGTAGGTGGTACACCACCACGCCGACTCCATTTTAGAGGTTGCGGCACCGATGCGCTCGCCGGCCCAAATAGCATCGCCCTGGTTCGATTCGATACCGGCGCTCCAGGTTGCATTGGTTGGCTTCGGCAAATATTTTTCGCGCGCCGCCTGATTTTGCTCGAAACCGCCGGCCGCCAGTACTACGCCTTTTTCGGCCCGGATGGTCATACGCTGACCGTTGCGTTCGACGATGGCGCCAACTACCTTGCCATCCTCCTTCACCAGATCGACCAGCTTGCAGTTCAGCCACAGCGGCAGGTTGCGATCCATCATCGATTTGCGCAGCCGCGCGATACCCGCGCTGCCGCACGCCAAGCGCCGCGCTAAGGTACTTTTCAGGCGCCACGGAAAATCGACCACGTAGTCGAGCAGCATTTTGCTGATCAAACCTTTCCA
>DATIED010000598.1:0-5483 GCA_035455965.1 Spongiibacteraceae bacterium | reverse complement strand
CCGTACACTGCGCCGCATTCTAATAATCGGAATGAATCCATCATGCCTGCCAACACTTACAGCCGTACCGAACTACTAGAAACTGCCAAGAACTCGCCGCGCGCCGTCGCAACCCATGATCGCGCAACCTGGATGAGTCTGTTCGCCGAATGCCATGTAGTGGAGGACCCGATCGGCTCGAAACCGCATGTCGGCGGCGTATTCGACGCGGTCACCGGCGAGCGCGGCCGCGGCGCGCTGGGACGGTTCTTCGACACGTTCATTGCGCCGAATAACATCGTATTTCAGGTCGATCGCGACGTGGTTTGCGACCAGCACGTGGTGCGCGACCTGACCATTGAAATCCACATGTCGCCGACCGTGATCGTACAAACGCCGATGCATCTGCTGTATGAACTGGTCGAAGAAAAAGGCCGCCTGAAAATCCAGCGGCTGGCCGCACACTGGGAGCTTGGCGTCATGCTCAAGCAGGTAATGCGACCACAGCTGGCCTACCTGCAGATAGGAAATCAACTCGGCTTGCGCATGCTAAAGCTACAGGGCTTGAGCGGCGTGGGCGGATTTATGCGCGCGCTGTCGTCGGTCGGCGAAGCCGGCAAAACCATTGCCCGCCAGTTCGCCGAGCGTATCTCGCGCCACGATGGCGCCGCGCTGCGCGAATTGCTGACGCCGGATGCCCGCATCGAGTTTCCCTATGGCACCGACCCCATCGGCATCGATCTGCTGCTGGCCGGAGTCCAGGACCTGACGCTGACCAAAATGCTGGCCGCTGGCGATACCGTCACCGCGTCATTTCTACTCAATAATCAGCATCGAGGCGTGGCTTTCTTCTACTTCAATCGCCGCTCGAGGCAAATTTGCCGCGCGGTTTTTTACTGGGACGACAACCAACATTAAATATTAAAAAACAATAAATTATGATTTTATTTGAATGTCATTGATAAAGATGCAAGGGCACTCAAAACCATTGTTAATGTCAGTTCTAGAAAAGCAACTGCACTCGCAACAGATGTTGCTGTCAGGGCTGACATATTGTCTGCAAGCTATTGTTAATCAAATACTTCTGGAAGCTCGCTTACGACAGCTGCTGCATTGCAGACAATGGTCGCGCTTTCGATCGAATAAGCGCTAGCAGAGCACTATTCAAACTCCGCACCGCCGCATAGACTCAACGCTCGATAACTCCGATCGAGGTTGGAATGCAGCTATCTCTATTGAGTCGTTACGCCACTCTGGTAATTTGTCTTTTGGTCGTCGCGGCGACGTTGCCCTTATTGCCATCCTGGGGCTGGCTTTGGCCGCTGATGCTTATTGCCGCCCTACTCAGCGCGATCGGTTTATTCGATCTCTGGCAGAGCGAGCATTCGGTGCGGCGCAATTACCCCATCCTCGGTCACATTCGTTACTTCGTTGAATTTATCCGCCCGGAAATTCGCCAATACCTGCTGGAGGCTGACGATGAAAAGCTGCCGTTTGCACGTAGCCAGCGCTCGCTGGTGTATGCGCGCGCCAAGAATGTCGCCTCCGAAAAAGCTTTCGGCACACTGCTCGATGTCTATCAGGACGGCTACGAATTTATCGGGCATTCGATGCGCCCCACCACGGTTGCCGACCCCAATAGTTTTCGCATTCCAGTTGGCGGCGAATCCTGCACGCAACCCTACTCCGCATCGGTTTTTAATATTTCGGCATTGAGTTTCGGCGCATTGAGCGCCAATGCAATCCGTGCGCTAAACAAGGGTGCGCAGCTTGGGGGATTCGCACACGATACCGGCGAAGGCAGTATCAGCCCGTATCATCGAGAACAGGGCGGCGATTTAATTTGGGAATTGGGCAGCGGCTATTTCGGTTGTCGCACCTCCGAGGGCTTCTTCGATCCCGAGCGCTTCGCCGCGCAGGCGCGCGATAGCCAAGTAAAAATGATTGAAATAAAACTGAGCCAAGGCGCCAAGCCCGGACACGGCGGCATCCTGCCGGCCAATAAAGTCAGTCTTGAGATCGCTCTGACGCGCGGCGTGGCGATGGGCGAGGATTGTATTTCGCCATCCTCTCACTCCGCATTCAGCACACCGCTGGAAATGATGCATTTTATCGCCCGCCTGCGCGAATTATCCGGCGGTAAACCGGTGGGCTTCAAATGCTGTCTCGGCCATCCCTGGGAATTTATGGGCATTGTCAAAGCGATGTTGGAGACCGGCATTTTGCCCGACTTTATCGTCGTCGACGGCTCCGAGGGCGGCACCGGTGCGGCGCCAGTGGAGTTCACCGATCATATCGGCGTACCGATGCGCGACGGTTTGTTATTCGTGCATAACACATTGGTGGGCGCCAATTTGCGGCAGCACATTCGCGTCGCCGCCAGCGGCAAAATCGTCAGCGCCTTCGATATCGCCAGCACCTTGGCGATCGGTGCGGATTGGGTCAATGCCGCGCGCGGCTTTATGTTTGCCGTGGGCTGTATCCAGAGTCAACACTGCCATACCAATCGCTGCCCAACCGGCGTGGCGACGCAGGATGCGCTGCGCCAACGCGCGCTGGTAGTGCCGGATAAAGCCGAGCGCGTTCACAACTTTCATCGCAATACGTTAAAAGCGCTGGCGGAAATTCTCGCCGCCGCGGGCCTCGAACACCCCAGCGACATCGGCCCGCATCATTTGGTTCGCAGAGTCAGCAGCACGCGTATTCAATTGTTTTCGCAATTGCATATTTATCTGCAACCGGGCGAGCTGCTGCAGGAAGATATTCAACATGAGTTCTATAAGGACAGCTGGAAAATGGCGAGGGCTGACAGCTTTGCCCTTTAGGCAAAGCCTGTAGTTAGTTCTTAGTAGTTGGCAGTTAGTTAAAATTGTCCCACCTTAGTCTCTACACTCACTAACTACTAACTACTAACTACTAAAAACTATTCCTTCTCGTACGGCGGCCGCGTGTGTGCCCACGCTTCGTCCAATTCGCCGCTGCGCTCGCCCGCCTCCAGGCGCTCGTGCGCCAGCAGCGCTTGCAAATCCTTGCGGCCCTGCTCCGACAAACTCATAACCGCATCGCGATCGTGCCGCACGCGGTGCGTGCGCTCCAGGATATCGAGATCGTGCTGCTCGAACTGGCGCGCCATACGCCACGCCGAATGCGCCGGTTCGCCCAGCGCGCGCAGCGCCTGCGTGGCCGCTTCCAGCGATGAGTGAAAAGTTTCGCGCACCGCATGCAAGCCTAAATCGCGAAACTCATAGGCGTCGGTACGACTGCGCGCGCGCGCCACGATCGGCAGTCGCGGCCAGCGCTCGCCGACGATGCGCGCCAACTTCACGGCCGCTTCCGGATCGTCGATAGCAATGACAAACAATTTCGCTTCGGCGATGCCAGCCTGCTCCAGTAGATCAAGCCGCCCGGCATCGCCGTAATAGACCTGCCAACCGAAGCTGCGCAGTAAATCCACCTGATTCGGATCATGATCGACCAACGTGGTCTTGAAGCCGCGCGCATTTAACACCCGCACGATGATCTGCCCGAAGCGACCGAAACCGGCAACTATCACTGGGTTTTTTTCATGTATTTCATCGTCGTCGCGATTCTTCGGCGCGCCCGAGCCAAGGCGCTGGCAGAGCGCAAATAACAGCGGCGTCAACAACATCGATACCGCCACGATCGCATTCAGCGCGTTATAAGTCGGCCGGTCCAGCGTGCCCTGCGTCAACGCCAGACCAAAAAACACAAATGCGAATTCACCGATCTGCGACAAACCAACCGCGAACAAGCGCGCATCGGGGCTCTTGATCGAAAACAGGCGTGCCAGACCGAACAATAGCAACACCTTGATCGCGACCACCAGCAGCGCCAGTCCCACTATCGCCAGCGGCTGTGCCAACACCAGCTGCACATCGACCGACATGCCGACCGCGATAAAAAACAAACCGAGCAGCAACCCTTTCGCCGGCTCGATATCCAACTGCAATTCGTAGCGATACTCCGAGTCGGCCAGCAATACGCCAGCCAAAAATGTACCGAGCGCCATCGATAAACCAACCCATTGCACCGCCAGCGCCACGCCGACCACCAACAGCAGCGCAAACGCCACAAAAATTTCGCGCATGCCAGTCTGCGCGACAATGCGCATTAACGGCCGCAACAGCGTGCGGCTGGCAACGATAATCGCGCCGATCACGGTCAGCGCCGCCACCGCATCGCGCCAATTGAATTGCGACGCGCCCGCTGGCGCCAATAACGCCAATACCATAAATAGAGGAATCACCGACAAATCTTGAAACAGCAACACAGCAAACGACGCCTCGCCGCCGGGCGTTCCCATAAGGCGCTTTTCCTGCAGCGTCGCCAGACCGATCGCCGTCGACGACATGGCGATTCCCATCGCCGCTACGAGCGCGACCTGCCAACTAAAGCCCATCGCCACCGCCGCGCCAAATGCAACCGCCAGCGTTGCCACCACCTGCAAACCACCTAAACCGAAAATCGGCTTGCGCAGTCGCCACGCCTGTTTCGGCTCCAGCTCCAGACCTATTAAAAATAACAACATCACGACGCCGAATTCGGCGAAGTGAATAACGCGCTCCGGATCCGAGATCAATTGCAACGCAGACGGCCCGATGATGATGCCGGCGATCAGATAACCCAATATCGATCCCAAACCGAGACGCTTGAACAACGGCACTGCGATCACTGCCGCCGTTAAATAAATAGCGCCCTCTATCAGATAAGCGGGCGCACTCATCGCGAACTCTCCAAATCAATCAACCATCGCAGATAACGTTGCGCCTCGGCATCGAGCGTTGCATCGTCCAACGCACGCGCGGCGTGCGCAATAAACGGCGGCTGCCACGCCATGCCGCATAAATGTGCCGTTTGCTCGAGCGGCAACAAATAGGCATCGATGGGATAACGATTGGAACCGGCGACATGGTAAGTATCGCCGGCACCGCCAGTCGAAATAGCGTGACTCCAGACCTTCCCCGCCAGTTGCTCGCCATTCGGACCATACGCCCAGCCGTGTTCCAATACCACATCGATCCATTCTTTCAACAACGCCGGTACGCTGTACCAATAGAATGGATGCTGCAAAACGATAATATCGTGCGCCAGCAACAGCTCCTGCTCGCGCCGCACATCGATAAACATGCCGGGATAATCGTCATAAATTTCGTGCAAAGTAACGAACGGCAAAGTCCGCGCCGCCACCAGAAAGGCGCGATTCGCCCGCGACACATGCGGTGCCGGATGCGCGTGCACGATCAGCAGTTTTTTATGGGTCATAGAAATGACGTCCGGCGCATGCGGAATATCTGTCACGAATATCTCAACTTTAGCGAGCCACTGAATTAACTGATGAAGCGCAGCTAGTGTACCTACGCGCAGCGATTGTTGCTGCGAGAATAGTTGCTGAAAGCTGCCAAGTCATTACTGCAGACAACGGGTGCTGATGGTGGGTGACGAGAATCGATGCTGATAGCTGCGGCAACTGGTTGCAACCAACA
>DATIED010000597.1:0-3410 GCA_035455965.1 Spongiibacteraceae bacterium | reverse complement strand
GTTTAATACCGGCATCGAAGCGCCGATAAACATATGCTCCGACTGATGCGGCAACGACGATGAACGCGCGGCATGATCGTCGCCAGCCACTGCCAGCACACCACCGTAGCGCGACGTGCCGAACGCATTGGCATGCTTGATAGCGTCCATACTGCGATCGACGCCAGGCCCTTTGCCGTACCACATGCCGAATACACCGTCGTATTTGGCGCCCGCGAATAAATTTACCTGCTGGCTGCCCCACACTGCCGTAGCGGCAAGATCTTCATTAACGCCCGGCTGGAAAAATACCTGTTGCTGTTGCAAAAATTTTTCTGCGTGCCACAGCGCTTGATCGAGGCCTGCGAGCGGCGAGCCACGATAACCGGAAACGAAGCCAGCCGTGTTGAGCCCGCGCTCGCGGTCGCGCTGGCGCTGCAGAATCGGCAAGCGAACCAGCGCTTCGATGCCAGTGATGTAGGCACAGGCCCTATCCAGTGCATATTTATCGTCGAGCGAAATGTTTCGGAGATGCATGGCAGTGCTCCCAGGATTTCTTTCACTACCTTTACTTACTAAAAAGACTAGTTGCTATAGCTCGAAATGTTTATGTTATTTCGCACCGCATCCCTATACTCGAACGCATAATTTATGCTGGTTAGCGGAATGGGAGGCAAGATGATGCCTATCGAACTCCACCCTAAAGACGTTGCAATTCTGCGTCTGCTGCAACAGGATGCCGGCCTCACTTCAACCGCTATTGCCGAACGCCTGAACCTGTCGCAATCGCCGTGCTGGCGCCGCATCAATCATATTGAACAGCAAGGGATTATTACGCGTCGGGTGGCGCTGCTTAATCGCGACAAGCTCGGCATGGAGGTAGTGGTATTTGCCACCGTGAATCTATCCGCGCACAGTCGTACACAGCTCGAACAGTTCGAGCACGAAATTGCCCAATTTGCCGAAGTAGTCGAGTGTTACACCATGACCGGCACCTGGGATTACATGCTAAAAATAGTCACCCGCGACGTCCGTCACTACGAACAATTTATTCGCGAGCATTTATTGACGATGGCGGTGATTCGCGAAATGCATTCGCATATCGCAGTGACGGAAATCAAGAACACGACAGAACTGCCACTGGATACCCAGTTGTCGTCTTGAGGAGCGCGCGACGCAATTTATTCATTTGCACCTCGGCTCAACCTCAGTTTTTCTCAACTATTTATATACTTTTACAGGTACCGGGCTACTTACGCGTGTTCATTGATTACTTACATAGTAACCATTGACGTTAATGCTGGCACCGCCAGGTTGACCGGGGATCAGCGGTACCTTGACGATAACCTGCGCGCCCGCCGGTATGTATACATTCAATGCCAGGCTGGCGACCAGCATGCCGCCGGGCTCACTGCGCGAGAAGGGAATGAAATGGAAGCTCTGATTATTGCCGCTCGTATAACCCACCGCGCCATAATCGTTGCTATTGCCGGCGGGGTAAGCCTGATTACCATGCGTAACCGCGGCCGACACGTATTTCAAAACAAATAACTTGGCTGGCGGAACGGTGAATACCGTATAGGAGGAAACCGGTCGATTCGGAAATATCGTTCCGGCCACGCCGGGATCGACGGTGCTCCCGCTTGCATTAAAAAAAACGGGCTCTCTGTCCATTCTAAAGCTCCCTTTTAAAAAGGCGGCCCCCATGACCGCATCGCAGCATTTAATCGGTTGCAACCGCGATCGTCAAGAGCATTACGGTTACGATCACAACAGCGATAAATAGCTACAGTGATCAATAACTACAGCGATCGCACCAAATGTCCGCCATCCACCGGCAGCGCCACACCGTTGATAAACGAACCGGCAGCACTGGCGAGCAATAGCAATGGACCTGATAACTCTTCCAGCTCGCCCCAGCGTTCGGCCGGCGTTTTTTTGATAAATGCCACGCCTTGCGGAGTCGAGAAAAACTCTTCGTTCATTTCAGTTTTGAAATAACCGGGGCAAATGGCATTGACGCGAATATTGTCGTGCAATAATTCGAGCGCCATACTTTTCGTCAGATGTACGACACCGGCTTTCGATGTGGCGTATAGCGACAGGCCGATACCAGTTTGTAAACCGAGAATCGACGCAACATTGATAATACTGCCGCCGCGCTTGTTGGCGCGCAGCCGGTCGATGCATTGACGCGATACGCGCCACACCGATTTCAGATTGGTTTCCATAAAATAATCCCAATCCTGCTCGTTGGTCGCGGTAAATTTATGCGGCGTACCGACGCCGGCATTGTTGACCAGGATATCGACCATACCGATCTTATCGATCTCGGCGAAGGCATTGGCTACGCTGTCGACATCGGTTACATCCATTGTCACCGCGTAAGCGGTGCCGCCGGCAGCTGCAATTTCTTCGACCAATTTATGCAGCCGCTCGCTGCGGCGTGCACACAGCACAACACGCGCACCGGCCTGCGCCAGCACTTTACCAAAATGCGCACCGAAACCGCTCGATGCGCCGGTCACCAGCGCGGTGTGACCGCTCAAATCAAAATGATTTTGTTGCATGATCTTCTCCACCATGCCGAGCCAATAATCGTGAAAAATTAACTACGGAAAATTTAGCCACGGCAAACTTAATCGCGATACGCGTTTAATCTCACCACTTATTTAAGCAATAGTTAGCGTCTTTAACAAAACGAGCTGGCGCGCGATTAAGTTGTAGGTCGGACTTTAGTCAGACATCGCACGAAAAAAGTCGGACTAAAGTCCGACCTACAGTTCTGGCTCGGGCGTATGAAAGCATAGTGGCTGCTTATGCTTTTGCATGCCGCTTGATCAAATCCTTGCCCAACGACATCAAATGCACCTGGTCTGGACCATCGCCGACCCGCATCCAGCGCGCGTAGCTATAGGCTTCGGCGAGAAAATAATCGGTGGTAAAACCACCGGCACCATGCACCTGCATAGCGCGGTCGATAACGCGCACCGCCATATTCGGCACGGCAATCTTCGCCATCGCGATTAAATCGCGCGCCACCTTATTGCCTTCGCGATCCATTTTATCGGCGGCGCGCAAAGTCAGCAGACGCGCCTGCTCGATCTCGGTCGCGCTGTTGGCGATATCCTCGCGCACCGAGCCTTGCTCACTGAGTTTTTTACCGAATGCAACGCGCTGCTCCGCGCGCTGACAGGCGATTTCCAGTGCGCGTTGCGCACAGCCGATCAAACGCATGCAATGATGGATGCGGCCTGGCCCGAGCCGGCCCTGCGCGATCTCAAAACCGCGGCCTTCGCCCAACAACAAATTGGCGGCCGGCACGCGCACGTTTTCGAGAATGACTTCTGCATGGCCGATCGGCGCGTCGTCGTAGCCGAAGGTCGTCAACGGGCGGATAATTTTGATGCCGGGAGTATCCATCGGAATCA
>DATIED010000596.1:0-4843 GCA_035455965.1 Spongiibacteraceae bacterium | reverse complement strand
GTACTTGCCAAGAATGATTTGGTGGCCGCCATGGAATCGGTATCGCGGATAAGCGATAAGGCTATGGATGAAGCGCAGGGCAATTATTATTTGCAAGCGAATAATCTGACCGAGCGCACTAATGCCAAATGCGAAATCGCCAAAAGTGCAGACAGCACCGATAAATTCGGCGGTGCCAGTTCACCGGACCCTACCCAGGATCTATTGATTAACAACACCGGCGGCGGCGCACTGCCTTCGATCTTTTCGGACGGTATCACCAGCGATGCAGAGTTTTTAAAAACGGCGTCGATCATGAAGCTCGTAATCGGCGGCGCTGCAAGTTGGCCGAGCAAGTGCTACGCGGCGGCCGGTACGATCACCATGGGCGGTTTCGATTACCACACTGGCGATCGCGCCACCGGTGAAATGCGCGATTTTCGCGCCGGCCAGTGTATGGGCGCTTGTCTGGAGTACGCACACCGCCGGCAAACGCCATTGATGCTGTACGTGTGCAGCGATGGCTCGTTGTCGAGTAACGGTATGGTCGCTGCCATGGATGCGGGTGGGCGCGGAAAAAATACGTGGGACAGCGATAATCAATCGACCGGTGCGGCGTTTTTTCTCGTCTACAATCCGGGCGCCGGCGGGCGTGCCGCGCTGCTTGGTGCCAGTGTCGATGAACAGGCCAAACATCAACAGCTCGGCTGGATGCGCACGGACGGTTCGGTGGAAACCAGCGGCAGTCCCGGTGCAAATAGTGTGACGCAATTGGTCGATATGGTGGTGTTGAATTATTTGGCTCTGCAGGGTAAGCAAAATCTATTGTCCACGGCGCTGGGCGGCAGCACTATCCGGCCGGAAAGTTCGATTTTGGGCGGCACGTCCAACTGGGACAAGTACACAGCCTTTAAACCGCTTACGTAATAACAGAGCGGAGTGTGAATCGATTCGCCTTTGCCGCGTGCAACATTCGCGGATCGATGCGCTTGGACTATTCTTCCACCGATATCATCTCTCGGCGGCAACCGCGGCGTGCAAATTTATACGCAATTTAGGAGACCCAACATGTTCGGCTCGCGAATCAATTTTGGGCGGCGCTGCACCGGCTTGTTTATTAGCTTGTTGTTAACGAGCGCGCTGGCCGTTGCCGACACGCCAGTCCCCGTCGCGGTGCCGGCGACTGTTGCCAATACGCAGCAGCATGCACTGAATGAGCAAGTGCAGGACATTAAGAAGCAAGCGCTGGAACTCAATCGCGATTTGTTCAACCTCGAAGAAGAATTATTGTTCCCCGCTAATACTCAGGTCGCGGTATTTGTATCGTTGGATGTTGGCGAGTTTTTTCAGCTCGATGCGGTGCAGGTCAAACTCGACGATAAAGTTGTCGCCAATTATCTCTATACCGAGCGGCAGGTCGATGCGTTGCAGCGCGGCGGCGTGCAGCGCCTGTATGTCGGCAACGTCAAAGGCGGCAAGCATGAAATCGTCGCGGTGTTTACCGGTCGCGGTCCGCACGAGCGCGATTATCGGCGCGGCGCCACATTTACTTTCGAGAAAGCCGATCAGGCGAAATACGTCGAATTGAAAATTGTCGATTCGCTGGCGAACTACCAGCCCGAATTTCAGATTAAAGAGTGGCAATAAGTCATGCGCAGACTTGAGCCCCGCTCTCGCGGCGGGCCGAAACAGCCTGAGCGCGCAAGGGTCGAGGGTGAGCACGACGTCGAAATCTTCGCCCTAGACCCCTCCGGCGGGGAGCGGGGATTCGCTCGGGGTTCCGGCAATAAATCGGTGCGAGATTTTTTTGCTGGCAAGTGGGTCTGTTTTTCGTTACTCGCGATTGTCGCTAATGTGTCGTTGCTATCTGCTCGTACTAGTGCAGAAGAGACACCGGTGCTGACCAGCGTGCAGGATCTGCGCTACGGCGTAGTGCTGTACGACTTTTTTCAGGACGACTATTTTCAGGCGCTGACCGAATTATTGCTGGGCGAGCAAAAGCAGGATATGCCGCATCACGCCGAATTTGCGCAGTTGCTGCGCGGCGGTATCAGTCTTTCGTACGGCATGGACCGGCAGGCGCGCGAAATATTCGACGCGCTGCTGGCGCAGCATCCAAAACCCGAAGTGCGCGATCGCGCCTGGTTTTATCTCGGTAAAAATCTGTATGAGCGCGGCGATAATGTCGGCGCAGCAGATATGTTGCAGCGTAGCGGCGAGCAGCTGCCGGCTTTGCTGATCGACGAACGCAATTATCTGCGCGCCAATATTGCGCTGCAGAGCGACGATCTCGAAGGTGCTGGCTTGCCGCAGATAAAAAGCGCGGCGCCACCGCCAAGAGCCGCCGAAGAGTCGCCAAAAAAGGGCATCGCAGGCTTTTTTCAAAAAGGCACCGAGTGGCTGCTGCAGAAAAATACGGCAGGCGATGCTGCGAATCCGTGGTCGCCGTATTTATCGTTCAATCGCGGTGCGCTGCTGGCCAGACGCGGCGACTGGCAGGCTGCAGCCAACGATTTCAACGCCGCTGCCAATCAACCGCTACGCGATGAGGAGCATAAAGCGCTGCGCGATCGCGCTCTGGTAGCTGCCGGCTATGCCTATCTCGGTGCCAATGCATCGCAGGCGGCGCTCGCGACTTTTCGACAGGTGCGTTTGAATGGCCCGTTCGCCGATAAGGCGCTGCTCGGCTACGGCTGGGCCGCCGTGCAGTTGCAGGATTATCCGTTGGCGCTACAGCCATGGCAGACCTTAAACGAGCGCTCGCTATTATTGCCCGCCGTGCAGGAAAGTTTATTGGCGGTGCCATACGCGTATGAAAAGCTCGACGCGCTGGCGCAGGCGCTGCAGGAATATGAGCGCGCCGAACAATTATTCAATCAGGAAATCGCCCGCCTCGATGCCGCGCAGGCGCAGCTGCAAAACGCTTCGCTGCTGAGTTTATGGCTCGAGCCGGACAGCGCTGATACCTGGATATCGCGGCATCAGGAGTTGCCGGTGACGCCGCAGCTGCCTTATCTCGAACATTTGCTGGCGCTTAATTCGATTCAGGATGCTATTAAAGATATGCGCGATCTCGCCATGCTCGATCGCTATCTGGTCGATTGGCAGGAGCGCTTGAATGCACTCGATACCGCGCAGGCATTGCAGTATCAGCGACGGCAGAAAATTCTGCAGGATCATCCGGAGCGCAAAGCCGCGGATACCTATCAGAGCTTGCTGCAACAGCGCGCCGCAGTGGCGTCAGCGTTGCAACAGGCAGAGCGCCATGCCGATGGACGCGACCTGCAGAGCGCCGCTGAAATAGCGACGACCAAACGTCTGGAGCGCGTTCGTCAACACATCGATAGCTTAAAGCGCGGCGGCCAGGATGTGGTGGCGGCGGAAGAATCGTATCGACGTTACAACGGCTTGTTGCTGTGGCAGACACAGGAGAATTACGCACCGCGCCGCTGGGAGTTAACCAAACAACTGCGTGGCCTCGATCAACAGTTGGCCGACGCGCAGCAACAACAATTGCGCGTCGCTAATCTGGTCGAGCGCGCGCGGCAACCCGAGCAGGGCGAACGTATTCGTGCATTGACAAAACGCTTGCAAACCAGCTTGAACAATATTCATAACGCGCAGCAGCAGGGCGAGCAAGTATTGCGCGCACGCGCGCGCGCAGAGTTGCAGGCACAGCGCGCTCGCCTCGTCGCTTATCTGGCGCGCACGCGACTCGCCAAAGCGCGGCTGTACGATAAAGGTACGACGGAGGCGCTGCCATGAAACACGCGCGCTATCTGCTGGCGTTGGCACTCTTGCAAAACCTGCTGGCCGGTTGTTCGATACTTCATCGCAGCGAGGAGCCCGCCGAGCCGACTCTGGCCAGTTTAAAACCCGCGCATCTGCCTGATAGCGCGCAGCCGTTGCCGAATGTCGGGCTGCCTCAGGTTGCCGATAATTATCGCGCGGTGCTGACAAGTACCGATGATCCGCAATTGCGGGCGCAAGTTACACAACGGCTCGCCGATTTAAAAATGCTGAACAGCGAACAACAGCAACTGGCAGCTGGAGCTACGGTAGCGGGCGTGCATTATTTCGACGACACCATTAAATCCTATCGCGAGCTGCTCGCGCAGTATCCGGATAACCCGGATAACGATCGGTTGTTGTATCAACTATCGAAAGCCTACGACCTCGATGGTCGCAACGACGAATCGCTAGCGGTCTTGCAGCAATTCGTCAGCAAATATCCGCAATCCAATTATTACGTTGAAGCGCAGTTCCGACGTGGCGAGTTGTTGTTCGCGCGCGCCGATTATATGCAGGCGGAAAGCGCCTACGCCGAAGTCGTGAAGCAGGGCAGCGCATCGACCTATTACAAAAATGCCTTGTACATGCAAGGCTGGGCGCAGTTCAAGCGCGCGAGTTACGATCCCGCGTTGCGCTCGTTTACCGAGACGCTGGATTTATTGTGGCCGCGGGATAGTGCGCTCGATAGTCTGGCCGGCGCGCAGCAGGAGATGATCGGCGATACCCTGCGCGTGATGAGCCTGATATTTTCCTATGAAAACGGCGCGCAAAGTATTAACGAGACCTATGCAAAACTAGGCGAGCGTCATTACCACGCCGAGCTGTATCGCCGCCTGGGGCAATTGTATCTGCAGCAGAAACGTTATCGCGACGCGGCGGAAACCTATCGTGCGTACGCAGATACGTATCCGTTGTCCGCCACTGCGCCGGATATGTACGTACTGCTGATCGCCGCGTTCGACGAGGGCAATTTTCCCTCCGAAGTGCTGGCGGAGAAAGGCGCGTTTTGTCGGCGCTACGGTATTCACAGCGATTACTGGGCCAAAGCCGACGAGAGTGCGCGCCTGCCGGT
>DATIED010000595.1:0-3330 GCA_035455965.1 Spongiibacteraceae bacterium | reverse complement strand
AAAGTGCTGCTGATCTCGTCGAACGAAGTCGGAAAGCGCATGACACAGCATCGCAATGTCGTCGACGCTGCCCGAGCCGCAGGTGTGAAATTACTTGCGTACACCAGCATTCTGCATGCTGATCGAAATCCGATGTCGCTGGCTGCAGAGCATCGCGCCACAGAGGAATACATTCGAGCGGCCGGCATGCCGTTTGTTTTGCTGCGCAACGGCTGGTACACCGAAAACTATACGATGAATATCGCTTCCGTCATGCAGCACAATATCCTGCTCGGCTCGGCGCGCGACGGTCGCATTTCCTCGGCCGCGCGCGCCGATCTCGCTGTCGCCGCGGCAATCGTACTCGCCGATGCCGTGCAGAAGCATGCCGGTAACGTGTACGAACTCGCCGGCGATGATGCTTTCACGTTGGCGCAGTACGCCGCAGAAATAGCGCGTCAGTCGGGCAGGCCGATCGTATATCGCGATCTGCCGGAGGCCGATTACAAAGCGGTGTTGCAACAGGCTGGCGTACCGGAAATATTCGCGGCGGTGTTTGCCGAGAGCGATGCGCATGCCGCCGTCGACGTTCTCTACGAGGACAACCGTGAGTTGAGTCGACTGATCGGCAGGCCCACGACCCCATTCGCGACGTCGATTGCGAAAGCGCTGGCGACGCTGAAATGATCGCAAAGAATATTGATGCAAAACCCACTCTTCGCTGAACCCACTGCCGCTTTAGTCGGTGCCGCTGCGCCTGATTCAACATTAATCGAACTGGCCACCGCGCTCCCGCAGAATTTACGCCTCGGCGGTTCGTCGTGGAATTATCCCGGCTGGGCCGGGATGGTGTGGGATCGCGAGTATCGCGATGCGACGTTGTCGCGCTACGGTCTTGCCGCTTACGCAAAATATCCGCTGTTCCGCACCGTTTGTATCGATCGCAGTTTTTATCAACCGTTAAGCATTGCGCAGTACGCTCAATATGCAGCGCAGGTGCCGGAAGATTTTCGCTTTGTCGTGAAAGCGCCGAGCATGGTGTGCGATGCGCAACTGCGCGACGATTCGGGGCGCGGTCTGCGCAACAACGATAGTTTTTTAAATAGCGAAGTGGCGCTGCGAAGTTTTGTCGAGCCGGCACTGGCTGGTTTAGGCGATAAGCTCGGTGCGCTGGTGTTTCAGATCAGTCCGCTGCCATTTGCGATGCTGGACCGCATCGCTGTGCAAATCGAGCGGCTGCATAATTTGTTGCGTGTAATACCCGATATAAAAGCTATTGCACGGGATAGTGTCGTTGCGGTAGAGGTGCGCGATCCGCAATGGCTGACGCCACAATTCACGCAAACGCTGCGCGATAACGGCGCAACCTATTGCATGGGCTTGCACGCCAAGATGCCGCGCATCGCCGAACAATTGCCGATTTTACGTGCTTTATGGCCGGGGCCGCTGGTGTGCCGTTGGAATCTGAATCCGCTGCACGGCGCGTACGGTTACGAGGATGCGCAGCGGCAGTACGAGCCGTTCGATCGCATACAGGATCCGGATGTAGAGACTCGCAATGCATTGGCTCGAGTGATTGCCGGCACTGTCGGTGCCGGCCAGAATGCATTTGTGACGCTCAGTAATCAGGCCGAAGGTTGCGCGCCGTTGTCGACGATCGCATTAGCCGAAATCATTCGCGAGCTGCGCCGCCGAGCATAGCGGCAGTGCAGATATTTCAATGCCGGTATTTTGTAAACAACCGTTGCGAATGCTTGATACCTTCAACAAAATGACTGCTGTCACGCTTGGCGCTAATCTTTCAGAGGCTCTTGTGGAAAAAACCGACGAATACTGGATGCAGCTCGCGCTCGAGCAGGCGCGGCTCGGCGCACAGGTCGGCGAAGTGCCGGTCGGCGCGGTGCTGGTGCAGGATAATCAATTGATCGCGGCGGGTTTTAATCAGCCCATCAGCGGTTGCGATCCGACTGCGCATGCGGAAATTGTCGCACTGCGCGCGGCGGCGAATAATCTAAAAAATTATCGACTGCCCGACACCACGCTGTATGTCACCATCGAACCCTGTGCGATGTGTGCCGGTGCCTTGGTGCACTCGCGAATTAAACGTTTGGTTTATGGTGCGACCGAGCCGCGCGCCGGCGCGATTATCAGCTCGCAGCAGTTGTTGGATGGTCCACAGTTCAATCATCGCATCGAGGTCGAGGGCGGGGTGTTGGCGGAGCAATGCGGCGAAATCATGCAGAAATTTTTTCGCGAGAAGCGTGGTTCATAGTTAATGCGAGGATTATTGATGGATGCCCGCTGACGGTGTGCTCTTTTCAGAACCTCGTGGTTAGAGGTGGCTTCAGTGATAGATTCCCGTTGGACTCTTTCAGTTAAATCGCTCTCTGTAATCTAGCCGAGTTGAACCAGCGTGCTTCCAGTGTTCTGAAAAGAGCACACCGTCATCGGGCTGTCATGTCCTCTGCCAGCGAATTACTTTCAATGACTGGCTGCGGTGGCTATCTCCGGTTGCGGCACGAAGCGTTCGAGCACGTGACCGGTCATACCCTTCGCCAATTCTTCCTCGCCGAAAAATACCGTGCCGATACTTTCTTTGCGCAGCAGCGACGATTCGTCCTCGCTGTGCGTGCGCAATACGATTTCGATAGCGGGGTTGAGCGTACGCGCGGTATCGACCATTTGCCGCACATCGATCGGATCGGGCGTGGCGACCACCAGCATCGCCGCGTTGGCGATATGCGCCTGAATCAACACGGCCGGCTCGGCGGCGTTGCCGGATACCGCAGCGATGCCCTGCCTGCGTAAATCCTCGACCAATTCGCGATTCTGTTCGGCGACCACGAACGGAATATCGTGGCGCAGCAGGGCCTCGGCGATGCGTCGGCCGACTCTGCCATAACCGACCAGCACCACTTGCCCCGCCAGATATTTGTGCGCGGTGCTCATCGGTAATTCGGCGTACGGGTCCTGCCGCAGTTCCAGGCGGCGGCCCAATTCCGAGCGGGCAATAAACCAGCGCCGGAACGGTGCGATCGCAGCGAATAAAAATGGATTCACGGCGATCGAAATCAGCGAGCCGGCCAGCACCAGACTCATACCCTGCGCCGATAACAGCCCGAGCGTTTTACCGAGGCCGGCCAGGATCAAAGAGAATTCACCTATTTGCGCGAGACTGACCGCAACCGTTAACGCGGTATTGAGCGGATAGCGCAGCGCCAATACCAGCGCCAGCGCCGCCAGCGTTTTACCAAGCACGATGATAGCGACCACGCAGGCGACGCGCAGCGGCTGCTCGACCAGAATCGCCGGCTCGAACAACATGCCCACCGACACGAAAAATAATACCGA
>DATIED010000594.1:0-3091 GCA_035455965.1 Spongiibacteraceae bacterium | reverse complement strand
AGATCGACATCGAGACCTCCTTCCTGGCCGCCGAAGATATTATGGCGATCACCGAAGGCATGATTCGCGAGTTGTTCAAGACTGTGCTGGATCTTGATCTGGGCGAGTTTCCGCGCATGCCATACAATGAAGCGATGACGCGCTTCGGGTCGGATAAGCCCGATCTGCGCATCCCGCTCGAATTGGTGACGGTCTGCGAGCTGATGAAGCAGGTCGATTTCAAAGTATTTAACGGCCCCGCCAACGATCCGAAAAGTCGTGTCGCCGCGCTGAAAGTGCCGGGTGGCGGTTTGCGGTTGACACGCAAACAGATCGACGATTACGCCAGTTTTGTCGGTAATTACGGTGCGAAAGGCTTGGCCTGGATCAAGGTTAACGAATTGGCGAAAGGCCTCGAGGGTCTGCAATCGCCGATCATTAAATTCATGCCGGAAGCGATCGTGCTCGAGTTGATCAAGCAATTGAACGCAGTCGACGGCGATATTATTTTCTTCGGCGCAGACAAGAAGAAAATTGTCGCCGATGCGATGGGGGCGCTGCGAATCAAAATCGGCGAAGATTTACAGCTGCACACGCGGCCATGGGCGCCGCTGTGGGTGGTCGACTTCCCGATGTTCGAAGAAGACAGCGAGGGCCGTCTCAGCGCCTGCCACCATCCGTTTACCGCGCCGCTGTGCAGCCCGGAAGAGTTGCAGCAGAACCCGGCGACTGCCCTATCCAATGCCTACGACATGGTATTGAACGGCACTGAGCTGGGCGGCGGTTCGATTCGTATCCATCAACGCGATATGCAAGAGGCGGTGTTCCGCATTCTTGGTATCGGCGCGGAAGAGGCGGAGGAGAAGTTTGGCTTCCTGCTGGATGCGCTCAAATACGGCGCGCCGCCACACGGCGGTTTGGCCTTTGGGCTCGATCGCCTGGTCATGTTGATCACTGGCGCAAAATCGATTCGCGATGTGATTGCTTTCCCGAAAACGCAAACCGCCGCCGATTTGATGACCGACGCACCGGGTGCCGTCGACGCCGCGCAATTGCGCGAGTTGAGTATTCGACTGCGCAAAAGCGAAGAGTGATAAAAATTATTCCGGCGCGGTAACGCGCCGATGTACCGATAGGATTATTGTTATGGCCGGCCACTCTAAATGGGCAAATATCAAGCATCGCAAAGCCCGCCAGGATGCTAAGAAAGGCAAGATTTTCACTAAGCTGATTCGCGAGCTGACCATAGCTGCGCGACTCGGTGGCGGCGATCCCGATGACAATCCGCGCCTGCGTGCAGCGGTCGACAAAGCGCTGACCTCGAATATGACGCGCGATACCATCGATCGCGCGATTGCACGCGGCGCCGGCACCAACGAAGCCGACAACATGGAGGAGTTGACCTACGAAGGTTACGCGCCGGGCGGAGTGGCGATCTTAGTCGAGGCGATGACCGACAACCGCAATCGCACCGTGGCCGAAGTGCGTCACGCATTCTCCAAGCGCGGCGGCAATTTAGGCACCGACGGTTCGGTGGCATATCTATTTACGCGTACCGGGCAGATTACCTTCGAGCCGGGCGCCGACGAAGATAAAGTAATGGAAGTTGCACTGGAGGCCGGTGCCGACGATGTGATCAGCCACGAAGACGGCTCGATCGAAGTACTGACTCCGTGGGAGACGGTCGGCAAAATTAAAGATGCCATGCTGAAGGCGGGTCTTAAGCCGGATGGGGCCGATGTCACGATGATTGCGTCATTGCAGGTGCCGCTCGACAAGGATGGCGCCGAATCGCTGCTCGGCTTGGTCGATGCGTTGGAGGATCTCGACGACGTGCAAAACGTATACACCAATGCCGAGATTTCCGCCGAGGTGATGGAGCAGCTCGACGCGTGAACTTTCGCGCTTGAATGCAAAGCTACTACGCGCGGTGCTGACGCCGCTTGCCAGCGTCGGTATCGCTGTGGCCATAATAGTAAAACCCCTTCACGGCAGGGCTGCATGGCGTTAATTCTCGGCATCGACCCCGGTTCGCGCAAAACGGGCTTCGGCATTATCAATGTGCAGGGCAATCGGCACACGTATGTCGCCAGCGGTGTGATTCGTCTCCCGGTGGTGGCGCTGCCCGACCGTCTCAAGATTATCTTCGATAACATTTCTGAAATTATCGACAGCCATGCGCCCGATGAGGTCGCGGTGGAGGAAGTGTTTATGGCAAAAAGTGCCGGCTCGGCGTTGAAGCTTGGGCAGGCGCGCGGCGCGGCTGTGGTCGCGTGCGTGAATCGCGCGTTGATTGTCGCCGAATATACGGCGCGACAAATCAAACAGGCGGTGGTCGGTACCGGCGCGGCGAATAAAGAGCAGGTACAGCATATGGTAATGACGCTGCTGAAGTTGCCGGCGGCGCCGCAGGAGGATGCGGCGGACGCGTTGGCGGCGGCGTTATGTCATGCCTATGCGCGGCAGAGTATGTTGAGTATGGCATTGCCGGGCGTGAGTGGCCGGATGCGGCGCGGACGGATGGGGTAAAAGGCGGTTGTTAGTAGTTGGTTCTTAGTTGTTGGTTAAGGACTCACTGCCATTTGATAACCAACGAAGTCTTTAACTAATCACGAACAACTAACAACTCTAGTGAAGCTGGAAGTAAATGATCGGTAGAATTCGCGGAAAATTATTAGAGAAGCAGGCCCCGGAACTGCTGGTGGATGTAAACGGCGTCGGCTACGAAATTCAGGCGCCAATGACGACGATCTATCAATTGCCCGCGCTTGGTGAAACGGTCGAATTATTTACGCATTTGGTGGTGCGCGAGGATGCGCATTTGTTGTTTGGTTTTGCGAGCTTACGCGATCGCGCGCTGTTTCGTGCGTTGATCAAAGTGAACGGTGTCGGGCCAAAATTGGCGCTGACGATTTTATCGGGTATGGATGCGCAGGATTTTGTGCGTTGTGTGCGCGATAACGATGGCGCCGGTCTGGTACGCTTGCCGGGCGTCGGCAAAAAAACCGCCGAGCGTTTGTTGATCGAGATGCGCGATCGTTTGCGCGATTGGCCGATCGATGGCTTGGCGGTAACCGATGGCTCGGCGCAATTGCCGCACCGAGGCAGCGAC
>DATIED010000593.1:0-2125 GCA_035455965.1 Spongiibacteraceae bacterium | reverse complement strand
ATAACGTGGTCGATGCGATGAGTCTTATGCTGGATGACTTCGGCTACGGTATTTCCAAGCGCCGCGTCACGCTCAGCACCTCGGGCGTAGTGCCGGCGCTGGATCGGCTCGGCGATGTCAGTCAGGTTTCTTTGGCAATTTCACTGCACGCGCCGAACGATCGACTGCGCAGCGAATTGGTGCCGATCAATCGTCGCTATCCGATTGCGGAATTGCTGGCAGCCTGCCATCGCTATCTCGAAAAGCAAAGCGATACCCATCGCGTCATCACCATCGAATACACGCTGCTCGCCGGTGTCAACGACAGTGTCGAGCAGGCGCGCGAGTTGGCGCAATTGCTGCGCGAGTTGCCGTGTAAAATTAATTTGATTCCGTTTAATCCATTTCCGAATTCCGGCTATGAGCGGCCGAGCAAAGCCGCGATAACGCGATTTTGGGAGGAGTTAACCAAGGCCGGTTATGTCGCTACGGTACGCACGACGCGCGGCGATGATATCGATGCCGCGTGTGGACAGCTGGTTGGCGAGGTGGCCGATCGCACGCGTCGCAGCGAGCGTCATCGCGAGCGTAATGCCGTCCCCGAGACCGTTCGCTTTGTGAATGCGCAGGTATAGATAGCGATGCTGCATAGGATATCCAAAGGAGCGTTGCGCGGCTTGGTGGGTTTAATCGGCGCTGCACTGTTGGTGGGTTGCGTCACCACGCAAACCGGCGGCTTTGAAACCAAGAAGGACCCGAAAAAAACACTCGAATATTCCGTGGAGGCTGCGCGCAGCTATTTGCAGCAGGGCAACTTCGAAGCCGCCAAACGCCATTTAAAAACTGCCTTGGCGATCGACGATCGCAATGCGGACGTGCATGAAACGTTGGCGCAGGTATTCTGGCGCACCGGAGAAGCCGAGCAGGCCGACGAGCACTTCCGGCGTGCAATCAGCATCGACGGCAACAACTCGCGCATTCGCAATAATTATGCGGCATATTTATACGATCAGAAGCGTTATCGCGATGCGGAAGAGCAATTGGTTAAAGTCTCGGCGGATTTAATGTACGAGCGCCGCGCCGATGCGTTTATCAATCTCGGTCGCGTACAGCTTAAACTCAGGAATTATGCGGCCGCCAAAGAGACTCTGGAGCGGGCGCTACTCATGCAGCGCGGCAACAGTGAGGCGGTGTTTGGGTTGGCCGAGGTTTATTATCAGCTCGGTGAATACAGCAAGGCACAACAATTTTACGCGGGTTATAGACAGCAAGTTCCGACCCAGTCGGCTGAATCATTATGGTTGGGTATTCGTATCGGGCAGAAGTTCGACGATCACGATACCGTGGCCAGCTATGCGTTAGCGCTGAAAAATTTATTTCCGCGCTCCGAAGAATATCTCGAATACAAGAGTGTGTATGGCGATGGCGGCGCAAAAAACTAACGCCGGAGAGAGCGGCGGTATTACGGAAACAGGCGTGGAAACGCCGGGTTACAAATTGCGAGTGGCCCGCGAACGGGCTGGCCTCGCGCGCGAAAAAATTGCGCAGCAGTTGAATTTATTGCTGAGCCAGGTGGTGGCTTTGGAAGAGGATCGCTTCGAGCGTTTCCCGGCCGAAACATTTGTTAAAGGCCATCTGCGCAGTTATGCGCGTTTGTTGAAAATCGATGTCGACGATGTTCTGCACGCGTATTATTTATCGAAGCCGCCGACCCAGCCGACGCGCAAAAAATTAGACGTGCAGTGCCGGCCGCAAACACTGGGAGCCAAATCCACTCGCTGGCGCAGCTATACCGGCATTGCCGCGGTGTTATTGGTTTTATGTGCTCTGTGGGCGTGGCAGCAGCATCGCGATCAATCGCAATTGTTGTCGTTGAATGCGGGCAGCTCCTCGGCATTGCCGGGCGGTATGGACTCTGCGCTTAACGGTGGTGCCGATGCTGCGCTGCTCGATAGCGTGCAGTTGGTTCCCACCGCCAAGCCTGTCGAAGCGCCCGGAAATACGCCGGCGATTGCCGATACTGCGAGCGGGCCGGGCGCGGCTGAGAAAGTTGCAGCGGCGTCGGCAACGGCAGGTCCGGTTGCAGCCAAGGCGGCGGATACCGATCGTCTCAGTTTGCACTTTTCTGCGGATTGCTGGATCGAGG
>DATIED010000592.1:0-2296 GCA_035455965.1 Spongiibacteraceae bacterium | reverse complement strand
TTACAACCGCAAATGGGATATGCAGTTCGCACCGAGCGTCTGCCAGCAGTGCGCGGTCGGTTGCAACACCAGCCCCGGCGAACGCTACGGCGAATTGCGCCGCATCGAAAATCGCTACAACGGTGCGGTGAATCATTACTTCCTCTGCGATCGTGGCCGCTTCGGTTACGGCTATGTCAATCGCGACGATCGTCCGCGTCAGCCGTGGGCGCGCAAGAGTGGCGCCGATTCCGACATCGTCACCGTGTCGACTGCTTTGGCCTCTGCCGCCGACGCACTGCGCGCCGCGCAACGCGCCATCGGGATCGGTTCGCCGCGCGCCAGCCTCGAGGCTAACTACGCGCTGCGCGAATTGGTCGGCGCCGATAATTTCTTCAGCGGCATCGAAGCGAGCGAATTAACGCGCATTCGTTTAGTGCGCGATATTTTGCAGCGTGGTCCGGCGCGCTCGCCGAGCCTGCGCGAAATCGAAGCCTGCGATGCGGTGTTCGTGCTCGGCGAAGATGTCACGCAGACCGCGCCGCGCATCGCGTTGGCGTTGCGTCAGGCGGCAAAAAATAAACCGCGGCAAATGGCGGCGGAGAAAAAAGTATTTGCATGGCAGGCCGAGGCGATCGCCAATATCGGTCAGCGCGAAAGAAGTCCGGTATTTATCGGTAGCTTCGCGGCGACGCGGCTCGACGACATCGCTGATGCAACCTATCGCGCGGCACCCGAAGATTTAGCGCGGCTCGGTTTCGCGGTGGCGCACGCCATCGATAACACTGCTCCGGCGGTCGCGGATATCGAAGGTGAGCTGAGCAAGCTGGCGCAGCAAATCGCCGATGCACTGTTGGCGGCCGAGCAACCATTAATTGTTTCAGGTACCGGTGCAGCCTCTGAAGCGATATTGCAGGCGAGTGCAAATATTGCCGCCGCTTTACATACCCGCGGCAAAAAAGTTTCGATTTCGTTGTCGGTGCCGGAAGCTAACAGTTTGGGTGTGGTGCTGCTGGGCGGCGAATCGGTCGATGCAGCACTTGAACTGCTACGCGCTGGCAAAGCCGATACATTAGTAGTGTTGGAAAACGATTTATATCGACGCACCGATGCGGCATCGGTCGATGCGGCATTAGCGGCGACCACTACATTGATCGTTGTCGATCATCAACGCACTGCTATTGCCGAACAGGCGCATGTGATGTTACCGGCCGCGAGTTTTGCCGAGGGCGACGGTACGTTGATCAGCAGTGAGGGCCGCGCACAGCGTTTCTTCCAGGTTTACGATCCTGCGTACTACGAGCCGACCTGCCAGATCAAAGAAGGCTGGCGCTGGTTGCACGCGCTGCATAGTGCGATGCAGGGCCAGGATATTTCCTGGACCCAGCTCGACGAAGTGACCGCGCATTGCGCCGCGGCAATTCCGGCGTTGGCGGCGATCGTCGGCGCGGCGCCGACCGCCGAGTTCCGTATGAACGGTTTAAAAATGGCGCGCGAGCCGCATCGCTACAGCGGCCGCACGGCGATGCGCGCCAATATCTCGGTGCACGAGCCGCGCGCGTCGCAGGATATCGACACCGCGCTGGCATTTTCGATGGAAGGTCACAACGGCATTCAGATGGGCGATCGTCCCGCCGCGCTGATTCCGTTTGCCTGGGCGCCAGGTTGGAACTCCCCGCAATCGTGGAATAAATTTCAGGACGAAGTCGGCGGTCATTCGCGCGACGGCGATGCCGGCGTGCGCCTGTTCGAACCGGCTGCGGATGCGCAGGCCGATTATTACGGCCCGGCCCCCGCCGCGTTTGCCGCGCGTGCCAATGAGCATCGCGTATTGCCGCTGTACCATATCTTCGGCAGCGAAGAGTTATCGGTGCGCGCAGCGCCGGTGGTGCCGCGTATTCCCAATACCTATATCGCATTGTCGGCTGGCGATGCGCAGCAACTCAATATCGGCGCGAGCGATCGCGTGTTGATCACATTGAGCGCGTCGACCGTCGAGCTGCCGGTGCAGATCGACGCCACGCTGCCCGCCGGCACTATCGGTCTGCCGGTTGGTTTAGCCGGTGCGCCGGTGCTGCTCGGTGCCGATGTATGGGCGCTAATCTCGAAAGGAGCCGCGCAATGAGTTGGCTCACGCCCGATGTGATTGCGATCATTATTAAATGCGTGCAGGCCGTCGTGATTCTGGTCTGTACCGTATTCGTTGTTGCTTATCTGATTTGGATCGAGCGCCGTCTGCTGGCGTTGTGGCAGGATCGGCATGGCCCGAATAGAGTCGGTCCGTTCGGCGCGTTTCAAATCGCTGCCGATATGGTGA